>NZ_CAWUDG010000032.1:0-44939 GCF_963920885.1 Anabaena sp. CCY 0017
CCCCTAAATCCCCCTTAAAAAGGGGGACTTTGATTCTAGTTCCCCCCTTATCAAGGGGGGTTAGGGGGGATCGAAACGCTCTTAGGCAACTTGATAAGACTTGTGTGTACACGGTAGGGAGAGGTTTTCCATATCCCGTATATCTATTTAGATTAAATGTGCTGTAATTAGCTTAAAATATAATTTTAAATAAAAAAATCAAATGGCTGCCCAAGCTATCCTGACTATTATCAAAGGTAAACTTCCAGGAAGACAATATACCTTTGATTCTCGCACAACTTGTATTATTGGTAGAAGCCCAGAGTGCAATATTCAACTACCAAATGATGCCGACCATTCTACCATTTCTCGCTATCATTGTTTGTTGGATATCAACCCACCCAATATCAGAATTAGAGATTTTGGTAGCAAAAATGGTACTTACGTTAATGATAACAAAATTGGGCAGAGGGCAGCACATCAAACTCCAGAGGAAGGGGCAAAATTACAATTTCCTGAATATGATTTAAAATCTGATGATGAAATTCAACTGGGTGATACTGTGTTTGCCGTGTATATCAAAGCTGACCCAGAAGAAATAAATATTCCTAACTTTTCTCTCCCTACAATTAATCATAATCAACCTGCTATACAACAGCCAAACTTCTTAGCAATTATCCAACGTTGGCTGAGTTTAGCTGCTGGTGGTAATCAGAAATTGCTGGCAATTCAGGGCTACAATATAATTAAATTACTCGGTAAAGGTGGTTTTGGCGAAGTTTATTTAGCCCAACATAATAATTCTGGTAAATTTATCGCTTTGAAAGTGATGTTACCTGCAATTGCAGCTAATGAAAATGCTGTACAAAAGTTTTTACGCGAAACCGAAAATACTAAAGTTTTACAACATCCTCATGTTATCCAAGTTATCGATTATGGCTTTTTTGAGGATATTTTCTTTTTCACAATGGAATATTGTGCTGGCGGAACTGTTCTAGATTTAATGGCTAAGTATGGTGGTAAATTACCTGTGAATATTGCTGTCCCAATTATTCTGCAAGTTCTCAATGGTTTGGAATATAGTCATAATGCCGAAATTCCTTATGTAAAATTACAAAATGGTGGTTTTGGGAAAGGTAATGGTTTAGTCCACCGCGATTTGAAACCGGGGAATATTTTACTTAATTATACTAACGGCAAAATCACTGCTAAAATAGCAGACTATGGTTTAGCAAAATCTTTTGATTTGGCAGGTTTAAGTGGACAAACTCTCACAGGTTCTTCATCTGGAACACCTGCTTTTATCCCTCGTCAACAGTTACTGAATTTTAAATATGTCAAACCAGAAGTGGATGCTTGGGCAACGGCTGCTTCTGTTTATAATATGTTAACGGGGGAATTCCCCCGCGATTTTACAGGCGACCCATTTTTAGCGGTGTTGCAAAATGACCCTATACCTATTCGTCAACGTCATGCAAATATCCCTAAAAAGTTGGCTGAGGTGATTGATTTGGGTTTAGTGGAGAAACCAGATATTTATTTTAAGAGTGCGGTAGATTTTAAATCTGCTCTTCTGGATAGCTATAAGACAATGTTAATTTAAGTCAATTTTTATGTATTTGAACCACATCTGTGGTATAGGCGCAAAGCCTTGCTGTGTGGTCTATTTACCTGAAAATAGCTGTAAAAGATAATGGTGGGTTACGGACTATCGTCCTAACCCACCCTACTAGCTGGATAGCTATAAGACAATGTTAATTTAAGTCAGTTTTTATGTATTTGAACCACATCTGTGGTATAGGCGCAAAGCCTTGCTGTGTGGTCTATTTACCTGAAAATAGCTGTAAAAGATAATGGTGGGTTACGGACTATCGTCCTAACCCACCCTACAACTTGGTTTATACTCAGCACTCAGCACTTTGCTATAGATAAAGGCTGAAGAATTTATACAAGATTCTTCAGCCTTCCTAGTTGATATTACTCTACTGTATGAGCATCCTTAGACAGTGGAAATGTCTTTTTCTTTTTCTGCCAGCAAGTCGTCAATTCTGGCAGTGTATTTATTTGTGAGTTTTTGCAGTTTATCTTGTTGGTCTTTGGATTCGTCTTCAGAGATTTCTGAAGCTTTTTCCTCTTTGCGAATGGTGTCTTGGACATCCCGCCGGATATTGCGAATGGCTACGCGACCGTCTTCAGCATACTTGGCAGCTATTTTGACGAATTCTTTGCGGCGATCGCTTGTCAATGGTGGTATATTCAACCGAATCACAGAACCGTCGTTACTGGGTGTTAAACCTACGTCAGAGAGGGAAATTGCTTTCTCGACTACGTTTAAGCTGCCTTTGTCGTAAGGCTGAATCAAGATGGTTGTGGCATCTGGGGTGCTAATGTTTGCCAGTGATTTCAATGGCGTGGGTGAACCGTAATAGTCCACCGATACCTTATCTAGTAAACTCGCATTGGCTCGGCCAGTGCGAATGGTGTTAAAAGCTCGTTGAGTTGCCTCAACGGTCTTTTGCATCGTACTCTCAGCTTCAGATAATTTCACATGAACCTCCCACAAGGGTGCCGATTTTTTCTCCCAATACGGCTCGGCGGACGTTACCTCGCACCGTTAAATCAAAAACCAGTATTGGGATATTATTGTCTTTACACAAGGCGATCGCTGTACTATCCATGACGCGCAAATCTTTGGCTAAAACGTGCGCGTAGGTGAGACTGGTGTAACGCTTGGCCTCTGGATAAATATGGGGGTCAGCATCATATATTCCGTCTACCTTGGTGGCTTTAAAAATCACCTCGGCATCAATTTCTGCGGCTCTTAAGGCTGCTGCGGTGTCAGTCGTAAAGAAGGGATTTCCTGAACCAGCACCAAAAATTACTACCCGACCTTTTTCTAAGTGGCGGATAGCGCGACGACGGATATACGGTTCCGCTAATTCTTGCATAGCGATCGCGGTTTGTACCCGCGTCTGTACCCCAATTCGCTCTAAGCAATCTTGTAGCGTCATGGCATTCATTACCGTGGCAATCATCCCTATGTAGTCAGCAGCTGCCCTGTCCATCCCCGCCGACGCAGCTTTAACGCCACGAAAAATATTCCCACCGCCGACGACGATGGCGATTTGAACGCCGGTGGCTACCACCTCTGCTACTTCCTCGGCTATTTCCTTGACCACTTCTGGATCAATACCATAGCCCATGTTGCCCATTAAGGCTTCACCGCTTAGTTTAAGTAAAACCCGTCGGTAATTCGTTCCCATGAAGTTACGCTTTATCAAAAAAGTTGCAATTGCCTCCAATTTAAGATAGCAGCACAGCGACTATATATGTCTAGTTCCGCCAAATCAATGAAGTTCCTGCTGCTTCTGTTTGTGGTAGGTTAATTGCTTGACCATTAAACAAAGAGGCGATCGCATCTCTAAGATAGTCTTCTCCCAAAGATGATGGCTCTTGCGGATGATTATCAATTTGTCCTTTGTACTGGACTATACCATTTTTATCCACCAGGAAAGCCATTGGCGTTTTACTAGCGCCAAAACTCCGAGTCACATCTTGGGTTGAATCCCACAAATAAGGAAAATTCAACCGATGACTTTGGGCAAAAATTTTCATCTGCTCAAGATTTTCTGTCATCTGTTGTGTAGCACTGCCATTCATCCCAATGAGAGTAAAACCCTCTGGTGCAAATTCCGCTTGAATATTTTTTAATCTTTCTAAATATAAGTTTACATAGGGACAGTGATTGCACATCGAAATCACACCAACTGCACGAAACTTTTCTAGATAACGGCTCAGATGGTGTACCTGACTGTCAATTCCTGGAAGCTCAAAATCTGGTGCGTAGCTACCCACAGGTGTATTAATTGTTTCTAGTAGATTCATTTTTTATAGCCGCAAAGAACTAAATAACAAAGAAGTTTATGTGAAATTTGGATTGACTGTTTTGTGTGCCAACCAATATTCAGGCAATTCTTGATATCCCATGATCTAACAGACCGATGTGGCTACCGTAAATTGTGAAAGTACAAAATTTACTAACGATACTAACTCTATTACATCACAAAAAATCACATCGGCACATTTTTCTAAAAAAATAGAGGCTTTATTTCTCTGGCCCTATCCAGACCAGGAAACGGCAAAATTACGAAATGTGAAGTATCATAGAAATAACATCAAAATTCCCCAGTAGCATCACACAAATCGAATGTGTGGCTGCTATTGGCGGTTAACAGTCAACAGTCAACAGTCAGTAGACAACAACCCATAAGTGAGATTTTACAAATGATTTAGGACTGCTATTTGTCAAAATTATAAATTTTTAGTAAAGCCACAAATGTATTTTTTCTTGGTACTAATATTAATATATTCATAAAGTTCTGATGAAAACTTCCACAAACACATTTACCTCAGCCAAAACATGGAATTGGCAAGGTTTCCCCATCTCCTATCAGACTCAAGGGACTAATGGTCCCGCAGTTGTTCTCGTACATGGCTTTGGAGCTTCATGGTGGCACTGGCGCAAAAATATCCCCGCATTAGCAGAAAATTGCCGTGTTTATGCCATTGATTTGATTGGCTTTGGCGGTTCCGCTAAACCTCAACCGGGGGGAGACATTGACTACACCCTGGAAACATGGGGAGAACAGTTAGCCGACTTTTGCCGGGAAGTAGTGGGTGAACCGGCTTTTTTAGTAGGAAATTCTATAGGCTGTATTGTGGTCTTACAAGCAGCAGTCAGCAACCCAGATATAGCTTTAGGAGTAGCCTTACTCAATTGTTCTTTAAGATTGTTGCACGATCGCAAACGAGAAACACTACCTTGGTCTCGTCGCTTCGGCGCACCGATTCTGCAACGGATATTATCTATCAAACCAGTAGGAAAGTTTTTTTTCAATCAAGTTGCTAAACCGAAAACAGTCCGCAAGATTTTGCTTCAAGCCTACGCTAATGCAGAGATAGTCACAGACGAGTTAGTTGATATTCTCACAGCACCAGCAAAAGACCCAGGTGCTGTAGCGGTGTTTCTCGCTTTTACTTCTTATTCTACAGGCCCTCTAGCCGAAGACCTTTTGCCTGTGCTACCTTGTCCTGCCATTATCTTATGGGGAACAGCCGACCCTTGGGAACCAGTAGACTTAGGTAGAGAATTAGCTAACTACCCACAAGTGTTAAAGTTTATCCCCTTGGAAGGCGTGGGACATTGCCCTCAAGATGAAGCACCTGAGTTAGTCAATCCGATTCTACTTGATTGGGTTAGAGGGTAATTTCTACGAAATGCCGATCGCCTGCATAAAACGCTGCTAAATCATCCCAAAATTGGGTGTTGCTGATTCTGAATAGGGGCAATTCATGAATTACCCCTACATTAAAGATTTAGAAGAAACGACCGCCCCAGCCACCTATGAGGCCGGGAGTTCCCCAACCACCTACGAGTCCACGACCGCCCCAGCCACCTATGAGGCCGGGAGTTCTCCAACCACCTACGAGTCCACGACCGCCTCTGCCACCATATCTGAAGCCAGGGTATCCTAAGCCTCCCCAGCCGAAGCCACCAGAAACATCCTGCTGTTGTTCAGTAGATAAATCCACTAACAAATCAGATTGAAGGTCTTGAACTGACATAATTTTTACCTCAAACTCGTTTGTACGTGGTACACACTTAAGTAAAAATATGGGAGTGTTGCACCTATATTTTTATTTATAAACAAGGTTCTTAGTAATTAAACTATCCCCAAGTTATAAAAGAATAAGTTAATAATATACCTTTTGGCTAATGTTAAAATCAGATTTAATTCAAGTTTATTTTTTATACATAGACACAACCAAATTTAAGTAAAAAATATTTTTAATTTGATATGTGTAAAATCCACAAAATATAATTTAAAATCCCTCTTTTCATAGAAGAAAGGCTTTAAATATTCCTCTTCTCCATAAGAGAAGAGGATAGTTATACCTGTTTTAAAAATTATGGCGACAGATGGATTTACAAACCCAAATATACAAAGGGATTTCTAATCCATAGTGTATAATCCAAAATCCAAAATAGGATTAGGTTTCGAGGACTTTGATATTTACTAGAATTTCTCCCAACAACCTCTAAGAGTCTTTTTCCCCGGCGCTATTAGAAACCGCCGCCAAAACCACCACCAGCGCCACCAAAACCGCCACCAGGAACGCCACCAAAACCACCACCACCACCAGAAGGTTGTCCAGTAATGAAGCCAAGAATTGTAACTGGGAAACTTCTACCGCGAGAATCAGTGAGAGTACCAGTAACGATAATCTCAGGACGACGTGCTTGACCCCCAGATAAAAGTTCTTGTGACTCTGCGGATAAATCCACAAATAAATCAGGTTGAATGGTTTTTTCCAACATAGTTTTTGCCTCAAATTAGTACATAAATTTTAGGTAGCACCCATACCAGAAAATTTTCTGGGTGGGTGCAAAATCATGGTTCAGATTTTACGTTTGACCGTAAAAAATGTGCTGATTAGACAAGACTATTGGCGAAGTAGAAATCATGGTAATACTTAGTCTTTATTTAATGACTTCAAGAGTACCAGTCAAGCGGATTGGAACACTAATTACACGTTTCCGACGACGCTCGCCACGATCCCTAGTTGAGCGTCCAAATTCTGGTTCGTCAAATTCTGAACCGCCAAATTCTGGTTCGTCAAATTCTGAACCGCCAAATTCTGAACCGCCAAATCGCATATCTTGTCCGCCGGCTAAAAGCTCTTGTTGTTCTGCGGATAACTCTTCAAACAAATCTGTTTTGGTGATTTTGGATAACATACTTTTGTACCTCACTTACTTACTTAAGGTGTGGAATCACCTATGTTTTTATTATTAACTATTGGCAAGCAATTTAAATTATTCTTAGGTTAGAAAGTCGAAAAAATTTTTTACTTCTTTAGAATCATGTAAATGAGTTGATTTGTGTTTGTTTATATTCTTAGCTATTTGTATGAATAGATCCCCGACTTCTTTAAAAAATCGGGGATCTGAAACTACCAATTGCATTTAGAATGAAAGAAAATTTAACCGCTACGAAATTAATCCACTAATAACTTTAGCTATAAAATTATTGATGCTATTGTTATGAGGATTAGCAGTTGGTAATGTAAATGTTATAGATGATGCCATAGTAATTTGTGACAAATTGTATTTAGTGCTTTGAGAATTAGATTCATCTTCCGCTAAATTTAAATTATTATTTGCCTCAGTTTGAATATCAGTTTTTTGAAAGAAAAAATTACTGGTTCCTAGTATACCTTCGCCTTGCCCACCAGCTAAAGTTTCTTGTTCTTCTTCGGTGAGATACTGGAAAAGAAATGAATTATTTGATGTATGATTTTTAGACATGATCGTACTTGCTCACACCAGAGTAAATTGTCATAATGATAAGAATTTTTGATGCTCTCCCTTTTCTGTCAGAAAAGTTTCTGGAGTTCCTTGTAATTGCACTTGACCTTTCTCTAACATCACAATCCAATCAGCTCGTTTGACAACACTGGGACGATGGGTAATTAAGACTGTAGTTTTGCCTTTGCGGTGTGCCAAAATCGCATCTAACACGCTAGCTTCACTAACTGGGTCAAGTCCGGCTGTAGCTTCATCTAAAATCAGCACAGGTGGATTGGTCATAATTCCCCTGGCGATCGCTAATCGTTGTCTTTGTCCACCAGAGAGATTAGCCCCAAATTCACCCAACACAGTTTGATACTTACTAGGAAGTTGACTGATAAAGCTATCTGCATCAGCAATCTCGCAAGCTTTGACAATTTCCTCAAAAGAAATATAGGGCGTTCCTAAACGGAAATTCTCTAAAATCGTGCGACTCCAAAAATGAGGTTCTTGGGGGACATAAACTATTTGCTGTCGCAGACAATCCAGGGCGATGTCATCAAGGTTAAACGAGCCAACGCGGATATTACCAGAATTTGGCTGATATAAACCTGCTAAGAGTTTCGCTAAGGTACTTTTACCACAACCAGATTTACCAATCAAAGCGATCGCTTGACCACCGGGTAGCTTGAGAGAAAAATCTTCTAACAAATCAACTCTACCAGGGTGGTGAAAAGTCAGATGAGAACAATGAATATCTGCACCCCCGGAAATTTGCGCTACAGGCTTTTGACTACCTCCCACCACCTCCGGTGTCGCGTCAATCACTTCTAAAAGCCGAGAAACTGCTGTCTGAGAGCGAAAATAGTCATCAACTAAACCCACTAAGGAATTAATTAAACTCAGAACATTCACTTGTAGCACATTAAAAGCCAGCATTTGCCCGATACTTAATTCTCCCTGAATCACCAAGATACTTCCTAACCCCAGTAAAGCTATACCACCAATAGTCGAAAGCAGTCGAGAAAGAGTACTATTGATAATTCCGATTTGCACAGTACTAAACGTCAGATTAGCCAGACGACCAAAACGACTTTGAAATTCTTCCCAAAATTGGGGTGCAGCATTGGTTGTTTTAAGCACCTGTGCGCCTTTAAATGTTTCTACCAACACCCCTTGATTTTCCGCCCCCAAAACTAAAAGACTGCGAGTTTTTTGTTGGAGGATAGGTAAAAAAGGCAGAGTGGATAAAGTCATTAAAGCACCGACTACCATAACTGCTAATGTGAGTTTCCAACTATAAAACAGCATTAAGCAGAAAGAAATCACTGCAATAAAAAATTTACTAGGTAACATAACGACTATCTGTGATACCAACTGGTTAATATGATTGATATCTCTGAGTCGGCTAGTGATTTCACCACTCCGGCGGGCTTCGTAATAGTTCAAAGGTAGTTGGAGCATTTTCCGCCCAAATTCCAAAACTAGCCCTAATTGCAGTCGTTGACCAAAGTGAGCAATCATTGTCGATTGCAGTAATTGTAGAGTGCTACTAAATACAGTCATAACTACAACTGCGGCGACGACAACAGTTAGTAGCTGGACATCTCCGCGCACTAAAACATCATCTGTGAGAATTTGGATCAGTATAGGAGAACCCAAAGCCAGTACACCCAAAGCAATATTGAGCATTAAAACCTGAGTTAACAAACCACGATAAGGCAAAATCCGCTTGAGAAAGCGTGCGAAGCCACCCATTGGTTTGTCTTGGGGCTGATCAAAAAAGCGGTCTGGATCTGGTTCTAGTAAGAGCATTACGCCATTCCAAGCGGCGGTTAACTCTTTGCGGTCAACATAACGAATACCCACAGAGGGGTCAGCAATTACATACTTTTTTCCCTGTTGGTTATATAAAACTACCCAGTGATAACCGTGCCAATGGATAATGGCTGGTAACTGGACTTCTTTGATTCTGTCGATAATTTCTGGCGAGGCTTTGACTGCTCTAGCATTAAAACCCAAATTCTCAGAACCACGTTTTAGACCTAATAAAGTTGTTCCTAGTTGTCCAGTTCCTACGGATTCTCGACTGCGATTAATGCTTAAAAATCGGCCGTAATGTTTGCAAATTGTTGCCAAACAAGCTGCTCCACAATCTTCTTCGCTTAACTGTGAAACGCATTGATAGTTTTTTTGAAGTTTGATTAAACCAAACATAATTTAATTCGTAGTTCGTAATTCGTAATTCGTAATTCGTAGTTCGTAATTACAGAAGTTTGCTAGTAAATGCAGTAAACATCTTGATATTCTCAATCTTGTGGTGGAGGGCAAAGATTCCCGCCCTTTGTGTGCAAAATTTGCTTAGAAATCTGTGATTAATCGGGCTTTGCGGAGAATGAAATTAAGTACTGTTTCCTGTCGGGAAATAATATCGGCTCGACCTTTCATACCGAGTTGGAGGTGACATTGATGATTGTCTGTACCTACATAAGTGGTTTTGGGTTCTATGGTGGTTTCATATCCGACTGTCTGGGTAGCCCCTTGAACACCTGGCTCGGTGCTGTTATTTCCTATTGGGAGGGCATCTGGTGCAACAGTTCTGACTGTCCCGTGGAGAGTACCGTAGTTGGGATAGGGACAAGCTGAAACCTGCATCTGCACTTTTTGCCCAGGTTTTACTTTGTCGATATCTTGAGGCTGGATAAATGCTTTAATCACTACTGGAGTGTTGACGGGCGCAATCTGAGCAATGGCTTGACTGGGTTGTACTACTTGTCCAGGATGACGCAGATTTAATTGCAGCAGTGTACCTGTAATTGGCGCTCGAATGATTGTTTGCTCCAGGTCAGTTTTGACCTGTTGTAGTTCTTTGCGCGCCCGCATAGTTTGTTTTTCCAGTTCTAGACGCTGTTGTAGTAGGGTTTCTCGTTCTCTGTTTAAAGCGGCTAAGGTAGATTTACCACTGGCTTGTTCTTGTTTAATCCGTTCAGAGGCTATGGTTATAGCTGCATTATGCGGATTAATGCTGTTTTGAGCTGTTTCGAGTTTGATTTGGGCAATCTTTAAGGCTTGTTCTTTTTCTGACATCAAGTCTTTAGCGTTGGCTTTTGCTTGTTCTAGCTTGGCTTGGGCTGATTTTACCTGCTGTTGTTTTTCTTCAAATAAATTGCGAGACACTGCTCCCGATGCGACTACTGACTGTAATCTGTCGCGTTGCAATTTGGCTAAATTTAAAGCTACTTCGGCTTCTTGTACGGTTGCAGTTAATAAGTTATTCTGTTGTAGGCGATCGCGTTGTAATTTCGCTAAATTCCAAGTAGCTTCGGCTTCTGTCAGTTCTGCTAAGGCTGTCTTTTGCAGGTCTTCATAGTTGCGCTGACTCGCACTGAGTTCAGCTTGTGCAGCGATAATTGTCCGGTTAGCTAGGGTTCTTTGCGCTGCAATTTGAGTGGCAATTTCAGCGATTTGAGCATCAATTTGGCGTAGTTGTAATTGACTCTGATCAAAATTATTTTCTAGTTGGCTTTTTTGATTTTGGAGGCGGGAATCATCAATGTAAGCAATGGGTTCTCCTTGTTTGACTACTTGATTTTCTTGGACATCTATTTTCTGCACTGTTCCAATTACGGCAGATTGCACAATTCCCAGTTCTCCTTCTGGTCGAATAGTCGCTGGAACTTTAACTGTGACATTGTAACTAAACACAGATGTGAGTCCAGCCGCCGCCATAAATGTCATTAGCAAAACTCCTGCACCGATGTTTGTCCATTTACTGATGCGGGGAAGAAACTCGTGAGGTTCTACTAAACTCAGTTCTTCTGGTGTCGGTTCGTTATACCGATTCCAAAAATTATTGTCTTGTTGGGGAAAAGAGTTCACTGTACTCTACCTTGGGTTAGATTTGGATAATAGTTTGGAAAAGTCTAAAAGTTAATAATTAACTGCCAATTGCAGGTATTTTCAGGTAAATAGACAACATGGTAGGGGTGCAAGACTTTGCGCCCTTACTGATGTAAATTCACAGTTATGAAATATTTTTGGCGAAAAAAGTTAAACGGTAACATAAGATGCTAACGGCAGCTAACATCTGGTTTATGATGTTGTATAATTAGGAATGGGGATAAAGAAAGGAGTACGCTATGTAAGCCAATATCCTTTCTCAAGTATCTAACGTGGATAACGCGTAGAAACAACAGAGGAGAATGCTCAAACTTTCTCAAAGTCCTCACTTACGTTGAGCGAGTGATAACTATCTCCTCTCCCCCTTTTCTTGGCATATTTAGCAGGTTTACTTTGCCAACAACCGAAAAAGTTTTATATCCTAGCAAAATCAACTGTTGAATTGATTCAGTACTTCAAAGTTGGCAAGAGCCGGAAATTCTGTAGGTTCACTAGATAAAAAACTTGTGGCGTTAGAATTTACATCAGCAAGCTGAGTATTTGATGCCGAAGAGTTTCCCTCTAGACCAGAATCACTTGATTTTGTAGTATTTGCAGTTCCTTGAGCGAAACTATTGTCTTTGAGTTGATAGTTAACACCACCAACCAGTAATTCCTGCTGTTTAGCGGACAATTCTAACTCTGTAAACCAATCGGATGTGATGATTTGATGTGACATAATTATTAGCCTCACTGACAATCAACTCCAATCTGATTTGGCATGATTGTTAGTCTCACTTACATAATCTTCAAAAAAAGGATTCCAGAAACTGACCAGTGGATGCAGTTTATCCTGAGTATTCGGCTCAATAATCAAGTTGTGCAAACATTAATCACACACAGAAAGCTCTGAAATCCGTTATTACGGCAATTTTGAGTAACCAGATAATCAACACTTCTGGGAATCATCAATTATTCAAGTTAGCAATTGCAGATGTCTTGAGTACTTTGTCAAAGTATTTTTCAGAGTTTGATTACCCATGAATTTCAACTTGACAAACTACGAGACCGGATTGGATATTATCCTCCGTTACCACCGCCACCGTTAAGGACTGGTGCAGCGCCCAAAGCATCAACGTCAGGAACTTCTTCCGCACCAAATCCCATCAAGTCTTGTGCCGCAGTGTTAATGGCTGTCAATTCACCTGTGGAACTGGCATTACTACCATCTGGGCCAGAATTAGCTGATCCTTGTAAATTGGCTATTCTGTTAGCGAAATTACTCCCAGCTAGCTCAAAGTCAGCACCGCCAGCTACGAGTTCTTGCTGCTCGTCAGATAACGCAACACACAATTCTGATACGATATGCTCTGTCATGATTGTTAGCCTCATTGACGTAATTTTTCTACAAAAGATTCCAGATACTCACTTGTTGATTAGCCAAAATAAACTGGCAAAAAAATTCTGGAATTAAAGCCTACTTTCCACGCTTGAGAACAGGAAACCCAGATTGCTTAATTAGTTCAGCGCCACTATGCTTAGTGGGGAAACTAACCAGAGTTATCTCTGCAATACTGCAATAGTTTAGTTATTCGAGACCACAATTGCATTGTTGCTTCCCGAATCACTCCATTTACTATTTCCGACTGAGATAGGTGAAACGCTTGAATGTGACAGATAAGCTTTTCGGGTTAACTGTAGGAATGGTTCAACACTTTGGCTGGTTGAGGTGATTAACCTTCATCACCACCGCCACCACCATTACCACCATTAAGGACTGGTGCAGCGCCCAAAGCGTCAATGTCAGGAACTTCTGTTGCACCCAATCCCATCAAGTCTTGTGCCGCAGTATTGATAGCCGTAACATCACCTGTAGAGTTGGCACTACTGCCATCAGGCCCGGCATTACTTGTGCCTTGTAAGTTGGCACGTCTTTGAGAGAAGTTGCTACCAGCCAGTTCAAAGTCAGCACCGCCAGCGACAAGTTCTTGTTGCTCATCAGATAAAGGAACAAACAATTCTGATGTAAATATTTGATGTGACATGATTGTTAGCCTCACTTACGTACATAGGTTGTTACCACCTAAGAACTTAACTATAAGCACTGTTTGTGAGGAATTCATAAATCCAGAGGTAGAAATCAATCTTGTATATTTACTCCTGAAAGTAGATATAAAGTCTAATTTTTTTGCTGCCAAACTCATACTTTGAGAAAATAAATAGACAATATTCCAGGTTTTGCGGCTATGTCATCTAATAATCGAGTTTTCAATTATCTACTGCGGCGATCATTGCTTCACCGTAATTGATAAAAATTACCGTGATTAGAGATACTACTGTTTGTTAAATGGAGAGTGTGGAGACTTTGAGAAATTCCTGGTTTTTAGAGAGAATGGTGCAGAAAGATATTAATTAACAAAAATGCTAGACTTGCACTACCTAAAGGCACGGTTAAATTATCAATACCTAAAAATGAAATGGCTTCTAAGCTAGTCGCAGTTAAAGCGATCGCTAAAGATACTACCCAAGTTTGCCAGAGGTTGCCTTCTACACTCAGTAAAATTAAACTACTGATGATAAAACTGACTAAAGCCATCGTCAAGGAGCCTTCCCAGCTTTTTTGCGCTCCGAAGACTTTATACTTGTGTTTACCAAAACGTTGCCCAATTAATGCGGCTAACCCATCGCCCCAAGCCATCACCATGATGCCGATAGCTGCATATTGGGGCTGTTCTATGTGCCAAAACCAAGCTACTAAAATGCCCATGCTGACAGCATAAAAGAAGGTTCCCAAACTTTGCCTACCCACGCTATTAATACCGGGAAGCAGGGGAAATCGGTATGATAATAAGGTGATGGCACTGGCGACAATGGAAGCTGTAATGCCTAAACTGGCGGGAACATCTAGCCACCAAGCCAGCATGATTACATTCCCAGTGCCGATGTGAACAATTTTTCTGACTATTTCTGGTTCGCCCTTAGCAAAGCGATATACTACCCAAGCGATTAGGAGAATGAGTGACACCCAAACTGTAACTACGGTAATTTGTAGCCACAAAGGTGGAGTTGAGGTGAAATCGATAGCTGGAGATAACAAAGAAACTACAAGATAGGAATTTTTTACATTTATTACTAATTTATAAGATTTTAGGTGATCGCGATGAAAGTATTATTTATTTGGTTGATTAAAGGTTACAGAATGTTTATTTCGCCCCTGTTTCCCCCGACTTGTCGCTTTCAACCAACTTGTTCAATGTATGCAATAGAAGCCATTGAGCGATTTGGGATTTGGCGTGGTGGCTGGATGGCGACTCGGCGGATTTTGCGGTGTCATCCCTTCCATCCTGGTGGATATGATCCAGTTCCGGAGGCGAAAAAGCATTGCTGCGATCATCATCTGCCAAATTCCGGGAAACAGACCACAGAAGACCATCACAAAGGCTCGTAGTGAGGACTTTAGTCCTCTCCATACTCATTATTGCCACTTATAAAGTATATTCATATACTTTCACTATCCCTGAACTCTGGGTAAAATAATTTGAAATTCTCCTTTGTTGAGAGTCGCCAAATAAAGTTCCACCTCAATTAGATATAAACATTATCTAAAAGTAAGAAATAATAATGACAACTCAAGCAGAAATAATCAATCAATTAAAAGCTCTCGAAGCACTTTCTCAACAGGGAGGATATAGTGATATCTTGGCTTCATCACTCAGAAAGATTATCAATCAAGAAAAAGAAAATATTCAACAGCAAATTAAAGAATTAGAAAATGATTTACAAGCATTTGAACAACAGTATCAATTATCATCGACAGATTTTTATCAACAATTTAACACAGGTCAATTAGGAGATGAAGCAGATTTTGTAGAATCGAGTGCTTTTTATCAAATGTGGTCTGATTTAGAAGCTCGTTTAATGTTACTTCAATCTTAATTGAATATGATAGTTCAGGATTATTTAACAGAAATAAAAGCTAAATTATAGCGGTATGCACTTGAATGAAGTACATCATAGCCCCCTCCTCGCTTGCGGGGAGGGGGTTGGGGGTGGGGTTCTTGTATCTCACTTAACTGATAACCGCTATAATTACCAGTTCGATAATTGATGAAATCGAAATTATTTCCATTCAAAGCATCAAGGAAAGTACTACCTCCTGCAAAGCTGGCGTTTAGTGATAAAGCCGTATTGCCATTAATCAAACCGAAAAAGCCAGTACCAGCTAGATTAATTTGCCCACCAACTACGGAAAATACGTTTTCAAGACTACCTGATGATAAAGCGTTTACTGGTGCAGTCAACCCTAGACCACCAGGAAGAGAGGTTATCATCACACTGGTGGCAGCAAATGTTCCATCACCATCTGCTAATTCAATAGTTCCTTTGACATCACCATTAACTGCGCCATTCTCATTGGAGAAACTAAAATTAAAAATAGCCGCTTGTGCTGTTCCTGCAAAACCCAGAGCGATTACAGCTGCTCCTGCGGTAGCCATCGATAACTTTGTCAAGACATTTACGGTACTCATAGTATTTTTTCCTGAAAAACGAGTTTTTTTTGTTGCTTTCGATACGATTGACAATAATACAGCTGTTTAACGCCTGTAAAGCTGTTTTCAGCAACTTTACGGAAAATTTACTGTGATCAAAAGCTACTATTTTCCGGGGGGGGGGTAGCGTTAAATACTTGTAGCGCAAGGCTTTCACATAGATGAAGTAGTATATTTAACTGATACCAATATATAAAGTTATTATAAAGTTATTGTGCTGGTCTTCGGTCTGGTGGTGGCGGTGGTGGAATAAATTCAACTAAGGCAAGTCCCTGATTCACCAGTAATGACACCTTGGGATTGCAATACAGCCGCAACTCGTAAAATTAAGGCTTCATTGTAGGGTGCAGCGATGATTTGCACACCCAAAGGTAAAGCATTTGGTTGCTGAATTGGGACTGATAAAACGGGTAAGCCAATGAAAGATAATGGTTGTGTGAATAATCCTAAATGAGGACGCACTAGAATTTCTTCACCAGCTAAAATCATCGTTTTTTGACCAATTAGCGGTGCAGAAATCGGTGTGGTGGGGGCGAGAATTATATCTACATTTTGCCAGATTTCCCGCAGGCGATCGCGATACCATTTCCGAAAGCGCTGTGCTTCTATATACCAAGTACTCGGTATTAATGCCCCAGCCAAAAAGCGATCGCGTGTCGCCGGATCAAAATCCTGGGGACGGGACTTTAATTGCTCTAAATGCAGATTTGCCCCTTCACTAGCGGTAATCACAAAGGCTGCTGCTCTGGCGCGGTGGGCTTCGGGAATGGTTACATAGTCAGTTACACTTAAAGCATCAGCTACTTTTTGCACTGCGGCTAAAGCTTCTGGTGACGCACCTTGAGTAAAATAATCACCTGCGATCGCAATTCTGATTTGAGAGATATCTTGATGTAATTGTGGTACACATAATTGAGGCGGACGTTTTGTACAAACAGGATCACGATCATCTTCACCTTGCAGCACATCAAAAGCTGTAGCAATATCCTCTACAGAACGGGCAAAAGTGCCAACATGATCAAGACTGCTAGAAAATAAAGCTACCCCAGCACGAGACAAGCGCCCATAAGTCGGTTTAAAGCCCAACACACCACATAAAGCCGCCGGAACCCGAATTGAACCATTTGTATCAGAACCCAGTGTCAGGGGTACTAAACCCGCCGCTACAGCCGCAGATGAACCACCAGAGGAACCACCAGCTATGCGTTGTAAATCGTGGGGGTTGTGGGTAGCACCATAATGGAAATTTTCTGTGACAAACCCATAGGCGTACTCATCCATATTTAACGCCCCAACCAGTATCGCACCGGCTTGTTTTAACTTCGCTACTGCTGTCGCGTCTTGGCTAGCTGGAGGATTTTCCGCGTTAATTTTCGACCCGGCTAAAGTTGTTAAACCAGCGATATCATAGAGATTTTTTACTGCAAAAGGCACACCAGCTAAAGCACCGGGATTTTTACCTTGGGCGATTTCTTGATCAATTTTAGCTGCATCTATTAAAGCAGTTTCCGCAGTTATGGCTGTAAAACAATTGAGTTGAGGATTTTGTGCAGTAATTCTAGCTAAAGCCGCCTGGGTAACTTCCACAGCGCTAACTTCGCCTGTATGCACAGCAGCAGCAATTGATACAGCATCATTCATGGTTCAAACAATGGCGCAGGTTCAACATCCTCCGGTAAAGGAAACTCATTCACTATTTGAGCGATCGCCTTAATTATCTCAAAATTCTGCACCACCCCATCAACATATTCATCCCCAAGCTGTAACCCCAACAACAAAGCCATTTCCTCAACGGATTCGCGGGAGTCCCCAGGCTCAACGGAACGAAGTGGAGTAGCCTGGGGAGGGATAGCGGGACGACGGAGGAACGGAGTCGTCCAATGGTTCAGGATGCTACGCATAGTCGTGTATTTCGTTTGAGTAAATGTACTTTTGATGGGCTGAATTGTCCAATACGATACCAATTGTGGTCATATACTGAAATATTTTTTGTTTTGGATGTTTGAGTGTAACCACCAATCCAACCGATAAAAATCTTTCCGGCTTTTTCTGCTTTAACTAAGTCACCAGAGCGAAAACCAAATGGTGTTACTGTCCCACCTTTTCGTTTTCTATTGCCTGACACTTCTTTGACTGGGTTCTCAAAATGAAGCTGACGACGAAATAAGTTAGGACGCGCAATCACGCGAAATGGTGCAGACGTGACTACAACTTCACCAATCCAACGATGCCCATGAGCATTAGCAGTATGAAATTTCTCGAATTGCATAAAGTTACTTGCAGCTAACGCAATTCCATCATGTGCGTGAGTTTCTGGGCTTTGTTTCTCCTTGTTCTTCTTGTCTTTAGCTAAACCTAATTGCTGTCTGAGAATTGAGGTTTGCCAGCCTTCTTGTGTGTTGCTTGGCACAATCTCACCTAACCATTGCAGCATGACTTTTTGACCAACCATTACCGGACTAAAACCTTTATCTCCCTTTGCTTTGACGCACTCATAAGTAACTTGATTGATAGGAAATAGTTTTACCAGTTCTTTGGTAACTCGTAATTCCATCTCTTTATTAGCTCTAATACTGGGTGGCAATTTGTTGTGTCTACGATTATCGAAACGCTTTTGACGATGCGCTCTTTTACTAAATGCAACTTTGCAGTTTATGCGTCTACCTCGTCTAGCACGTCGCAGAATTAGTCGCCCCGACATCTTTTTTGTGACATCTGAAAATGGCAATATTAGATGTGCCATAAATAATGTGAATTTGGCAGATTGGACACCAACGCCAGTAAACTTTTTACCAGGGTCTAGTCCCAAAGCTATTAATTGAGTGTCGTATCCAGACGTTTCTACTAATAGCTGAATGCAAAAAATATTCAGGTCGTTGTGTACAATCTTGGCTTTGCCTTCTTTGAGCCAACGTCTAGCACGACTAGCTTTTGTTGGCATGAGTGGTTTACCGTTTTTGTCTAGTACAGAGACACGAATCATAGAGATAATCCTTTCGTGTAAGTAGCAAGTCCCTTAGCCCACCATTACCAAAATGTCCTTTCTGCAAGCACCTACAACCAGTAGGTTTGGAAATAATCCGAACTAGGGAAACATTCGGAAGTCCGTATCAGGTAATGGCTACAAGGCTAGTCATCTCTTACGTTGCAATCTGGTTCTTGCAAGCCCCTACCTCAGCCGTTAGGCAGGTAGGGGTAGTTGACCATAACTCCTCATTTTCTCCTCCTCTGCGTTCTCTGCGCCTCTGCGGTATGCGCTTCGCGCACGCTACGCTAACGTTAAATCCTCATCAAAGCCCCAGGGCCAAGAGGTAAACCCAAAACAAACCAGATAATTAACAGCATAGACCACCCCAACAAAAAGGCGATCGCATAAGGTAACATCATCGCTATCAATGTCCCCATGCCTAAATTCTTATCGTACTTCTGCCCAAAAGCCACCACCAAAGGAAAATAAGGCATCAACGGCGTAATAATATTAGTTGTAGAATCCCCAATGCGGTATGCAGCTTGGGTTAACTCTGGAGAATAACCCATTAACATAAACATTGGCACAAACACAGGAGCCATAATCGCCCACTTTGCTGAAGCTGAACCTACAAATAAATTCAGCAACATACTGACTAAAATAAATAATATTAATAATGGTGCGCCTGTAATACCTGTAGACTTGAGAAACTCCGCCCCATTGATTGACATAATCGCGCCTAAATTACTCCAGCTAAAATAGGCAATAAATTGAGCCGCAATGAATGCTAAAACGATATAATATCCCATATTACTCATAGAATTGCTCAAAGCCTTAGCCACATCTTTATCATTTTGAATAGTGCCGGCAACCTTGCCATAAAAAATTCCCGGAATCAGGAAAGCTAAGGCAATGATAAACACAATGCTATCCAAAAAAGGTGAAGGAATAATTGTAAAAGTTTCTGGATGTCGTAAAATTCCTTGGGGTGGTAAAACCATGACCAGCAAAAAGACAATGAATGCTAATAAACTATAACCAGCCCGTCGTAAACCTTTATTTTCAGATGCGCTGAGTTGTGACATTTGAAAATCAACTTCTCCGACATAATTACCCAATCTTGGCTCAACAATTTTTTCTGTGACAAACCAGCCAATTGCAGTAATTAAAAAGGTTGAAACTGCCATGAAATAATAATTGGCAGTCGCATTGACTTGATAACTAGGATTAATTAATTCCACTGCACTTTGGGTTAATCCAGCCAGCAACGGGTCAAGGGAACTAATCAGTAAATTTGCACTAAAACCACCCGAAACGCCAGCAAAAGCCGCAGCTAAACCAGCTAAAGGATGTCGTCGAAAGGCTAAAAAGATAATTGCGCCTAAAGGTACAAGTACCACATAACCGGCATCAGCAGCGATGTTTGCCATGATACCTGCAAACACTACTACGGGACAGATAAATTTACTAGGGGCAATTAATACTATTTTCCGTAATACTGCTGAGAGTAAACCACTGTATTCAGCCACACCTACACCCAACATAGCCACCAATACAGCCCCTAAAGGGGGAAAATCGGTAAAATTTTTGACAGCAGATGTGAAAATACGGCGGATACCTTCAGGGGTAAGTAAAGATACCGCAACGATAGTTTCACCGTTTCCAGGATGGATGACAGAGAGATTTGCAGCAGAGGCGATCGCACTCACTCCAATTACCATTAAAGATAATAGGAAAAATATTGTCAGTGGGTCGGGGAGTTTATTCCCCACAAATTCAATGAAGGTTAAAGCTTTTCCCAACCAAGCAAATTTTTGACTCTTTTGAGGATTCATTAGACATTGACCAAATTTAAAGATGAATTTCCTTCTTCTCTTGGCGAACTTGGCGACTAAAGCCCTGGGGGCATACGCTGCGCGAAGGCGGTTCGATAATAAGATTGCTATAGTGACCGTAATTGTCTAGCGCGTACCCGTTCAGCACTACCAGTAGGAATGGAAGCAATTAATTTTTGGGTATATTCTTCCTTGGGTTCTAGGTAAATACTCTCGGCTGTTCCCTGTTCGACAATTTGACCACGATTCATTACTAAAATGCGATCGCTCATAAATTTGACTACACTTAAATCATGAGAAATAAAAATATAAGTCAGTTGAAATTCCTCTTGCAATTCTTTCAGCAGATTTAACACCTGCGCCTGTACAGAAACATCTAAAGCTGAAACCGACTCATCGCAGATAATAAACTTAGGATTTAAAGCCAAAGTCCGCGCAATACAAACCCGTTGACGTTGACCACCAGAAAACTGATGCGGATAGCGATACATTGCATCTGCATCTAAACCCACCCGTTCTAGAAGTTCCACTACACGGTCTCGGCGTTGTTTCTTGGTTTTCCCCACAGAGTGAATTAACAACGGTTCCATCACCGCATCCCCAATTTTCATCCGGGGGTCTAGGGAACTAAAAGGATTTTGGAAGACAATTTGCATTTCTCGCCGCAACTTCTGCAACGCTTCGCCTTTGAGGGTAGTAATATTTTGACCCTCAAAAATAATTTCCCCACCCATCGGTTCAATTAAACGCAGCAAACTTCTGCCCAGCGTAGTTTTACCACAACCAGATTCTCCCACCAAACCCAGTGTTTCCCCTGGCTTGACATCAAAAGAAACATGATTAACCGCCATGTTATAGCGTTTTGTCCTCCCAAATACACCCCGCACCGGAAAACCCACCTGGAGGTCGCGGATTTCTAATAAAGGTGATTTATCCTTCAGCTTGTCCCATCTCTGAGATATTTCCTCAATGCTAATTTCTGGGGGATGTGGGGGTTCTTTCGCCTGAATGACTTCCTGACCATTGGGAGTTTCTTCGACACTCATATAGTCAGAAACCGTCAGCAGCTTATGAGGACGGCGGTTGAGTGTAGGGCGACAAGCTACCAAACCCTTAGTATATGGATGTTGGGGACTGCTAAAAATCTGTTCGGCTGCACCATATTCGACAATTTGACCTTTGTACATTACCGCTACTTGGTCAGCAATTTCCGAAATTAGTCCCAAGTCGTGGGTAATAAAAATCATTGCCATATCACGACTTTGCTGCAATTCTGCCAATAACTCAATAATAGTTGCTTGCACAGTCACATCTAAAGCTGTGGTTGGTTCATCAGCAATCAATAGCAAAGGATTACAAGAAATAGCCATTGCAATCATCACCCGTTGTAGCTGACCTCCAGAAAGTTGATGCGGGTAACGTTCGAGGATAGCTGCTTTATGCTGCTTGACTAATTTAGCCAACTTTAATCCATCTGGATGATGTGAATTTTCCAGACACTGCTGTTGTATTATCTCATCACTAGGTAAAAGTTTAACTTCTTGCAAGAGAGCGATCGCAATGCGTTTGGCTTCAGTTTCTGAGACATTCTGATGTTGCTGAATCGCTTCAGCCATCTGAAACCCAATAGTAAAAACCGGATTTAGCGAACTCATCGGTTCTTGAAAAATCATGGCGATATCGCCGCCTCGGTGTAGCTGCATTTGTTGCGGGGGTAACTCCACCAAATTAATCGGTTCTGTATTCGGTTGGGGACGAAACCAAACCTCACCACCGCTAATCTTACCCGGACTTTGCAGCAAACCCATCACAGCCAATGATGTCACCGACTTACCACTACCTGATTCCCCCACTATTCCTAGAGTTTTACCGCGATTAATCTCAAAAGATATATCATCTACAGCCTTGATGCTGCTACCATCACTGGCAAATTCAACTTGTAGATTACGAACCTCTAGGACAGTTTCACTCATAGGAATCAGGAGATAGATATTTAGGGAAAATCACTTGAATTTTAGCAATAGTTTTGATGTGCGATCGCCAAAGGCGTGGCTGAGTCCTGCGGATACGCTACGCTAAACCGATATTTTGTACCCAATCTTATCGCAATTTCACCAAATCACGTTAGTGTAATCAGCTTTCCTTCTTCCTTCTCCCCAGCTTGTGCGTACACCGTAGCCAAAGTGTTAGGTGTGACAACAGTGTTACAACCCACATTCCGCACCTTCAATTTGGTGCTAACTTATCTCAGAGCGATCGCATTAAATATGCAACCAAATCACCGGGAAAAGTTGATGCAACCAAGGTAATTGACAATTATCTTTTCGCTCTTGAATGGGAAACAGGCAATATTTCCTCAAGCCATAGAGCCGTCAATAAAATGGTTCTAGGATTACTGCGGGGCGTTTTTTTAGGGGCTGCTTTGGTACTTCCCAGCCGGAAAATTTACCCTTACTTAACGGATAGAATTGGCAACTACGAAGAATTAGAGCCATACTTTGATGTCTGGCGAGCAGTTCAGATTACTGAAGGGTTTTTGGCAATCTTTGTAATTGAACATGATCAGTTGGATAGCAATGTCCCAACACTCATTAAAGGCACAGATGGTCGAGCGTTGATTTGAGGTTTACTGCTGGCGTAACTATGTAGAAAAAGGAATTGTTAATTGTGATGCAGTTGTTTGGCGTTGCTTCAGTTTTTTGTTTCCCCTTGCCGATTCCCATTGTTCTATGATTCCGTTATCCAGAACTGTTGCGACCATACTAAATATTCATCTGCCTTCATGCGATCGCTTACACCCATACCATAATCTTTACCAAGATTAAATGGTGGGTCAGCAAATACCACATCTACACACCAGGCCAACATTGACGACAAACAAAAATCCAGTCACCTGCTTTTTGAAACTTTACCCTAAACAAAATCGGTGCAGGTTGACTACACCGATCGCACATCTTAACTCTAATTGCACCTGACATTGACCTCACGCCAAAGCTGAAGCTTGGGGTTTAGCAAAAATCATCCGTCCGGCGGAGGTTTGCAAAGCACTTGTTACAACTACTCGCACTTCACCACCGACGTAATTACTACCTTCCTCAACCACAACCATTGTGCCATCATCTAGGTAGCCAACTCCTTGACTGGGTTCTTTGCCTTCCTTGAGAATCTTCAGGTCAAGATTATCACCAGGTAAATAAGTAGAACGCACAGCATTTACCAAGTCATTGACATTCAAAACAGGCACTTTCTGCACACTGGCTACTTTCGATAAGTTGTAATCATTAGTCAGCAGTGTACCGTTGATTTCTTGGGCAAAGCGGACTAACTTGGCATCGACTGTGGCAGTATCTTCGTAGTCAACAGGGTTAATTAAGATTCGGTCTGGGTAATCTTTCTTAATGCGGGTGAGTATTTCTAATCCGCGCCTTCCCCGTACCCGCTTTTGGTCTTTACTAGCATCGGCTACTTGTTGCAATTCCTGCAAGACAAACTGGGGGACTAAAATTTGTCCTTCCAGAAATCCGGTTTCTAGTAAGGCTTCAATGCGACCATCAATAATGCAACTGGTGTCTAAAACCTTGGTATTGGCAGGTTTTAGCGTCCCTTCCACTACCATTGTCTCTACGGTGTTGGGATTAATGAACCGCAATAAACCCCGTCCGTGGGTGTCGGCTAAATTCATCCCCGTCACAGCCAGTATAATACTGCCCACAACTGCCACCAGTGGCTTAATAAAGCCAAAATCCGGCGGGATAGGGAGCAAGAATAATGGGGCTAGCATTAAGTTAGCTAGCAATAGCCCAATTACCAAGCCAATGGCACGAGTTAAAATCATTTCTAGGGGCATTTCTCGGACTTGTACTTCTAAGCGCCGATATGTCGTTTGAAAACTCAGTCCGATAGCACCGCCAAGAATAGCGGCAAAGACGGCTACAACTAAGCGTAGAGCTTCTAAATTTGTTACTGTGTCTAGGGAACCATCGGGTAGTAGTTCAATGCTATAGAACCCTATTCCCGCAGCAGCTAGGATGAATGAGATAATGATAATGGCATCAAGCATAGTTTTGTGGTTTTCCTGCGATTGTGTGATCCTATAAAGTCAAGTATTTTTCATCGGTTAGAGCGATTGATCAATATTGACTTACACTAGGCGTTGAAGCAGGGAATATCTGCAAATATTATAACCAAAGTGTTTTCTCTGAATATTTTTCCTGATTTTGTGGTAGAAAGATAAAATTTTGGCATAAAACTTCTTATTTTGGTTGTTTTTAATTTTCAGTTAAATTAATTAATTCTTTCTCCTAATGAGTCAAAAAGTTAATATTTCGGGCGTTACCAGTTCGGCTTATGTCCATATTCCCTTTTGCAGAAGGCGGTGTTTTTATTGTGATTTCCCGGTTTCGGTGGTGGGCGATCGCCTACGGGGTGAAACATCTGGTACAATCTCTCAATATGTAGAGGTGCTATGCCAAGAAATTACCATGACGGCTGCATCTGGTGAACCTCTAAAGACGATTTTTTTTGGTGGTGGGACTCCTTCTTTACTATCTATAGAACAGTTACAACAGATATTGGCAACGCTAGAAAAACATTTTGGGATTGCTGCTGGTGCAGAAATTTCTATGGAAGTAGACCCAGGCACGTTTGATTTAGCACATCTATCTGGCTATCGTAGCGTTGGGGTAAATCGCGTAAGTTTGGGTGTACAAGCGTTTCAACAGGAATTATTGCAGGTTGCGGGGCGATCGCACTCTGTTGTAGATATTCTCACATCTGTGGACTTAATTCACCAAGTAGAAATAGCCGAATTTAGCTTAGACCTAATCTCAGGTTTGCCGCATCAGTCTTTGGAACAATGGCAGGATTCTTTAAATCAGGCTGTCAATCTCAGACCTACTCACATATCTATCTATGACCTTACCATAGAAGCTGGGACAGCTTTTGGTCGTTATTACAAACCGGGGGATCAGCCTTTACCAACGGATGAAACCACGGTCAAAATGTACGAAACAGCACAGCAAGTTTTGACGAGTGCTGGTTATGAACATTACGAAATTTCTAATTATGCTCGTCCTGGGCATCAATGTCAGCATAATCGAGTGTATTGGGAAAACCGCCCTTATTATGCTTTTGGGATGGGTGCGGCGAGTTATATCGAGGGTAAGCGCTTCACTCGTCCGCGCAAAACTCAGGAGTATTACCAGTGGGTGAAATCTGGAGGTGTAATTGATTGTGAAGTGACTCCACCAGAGGAGGTATTATTAGAAACTTTAATGTTGGGGTTGCGTTTAGCTGAGGGTGTGAGTTTGGCAATGTTGGCTGAAAAGTTTGGGGAAGAAAAATTAAAAGAAATTCACCAATGTTTACAACCTTATTTAGACAAGGGTTGGGTGGAAGTGGTTGGGGGAAGGTTGCGTTTATCTGATCCCCAAGGTTTTCTGTTTTCTAATGTGGTTTTGGCTGATTTGTTTGAAAAGTTGGGTTAACTAACGACCTTTTCTCGCTAAGGTTCAGATCCCCGACTTCTTCAAGAAGTCGGGGATCTATATACTGATATGCGGATATTTTTCAATTATTTGATTCTGGAAAAAAATCGGCTGATAAAATTTCTGTTAAGCTGTAAGAACAAGTTTCAGGAAATGAAGATAACGCGGTTTCTTTTTCGGCGCTGATAGTAGCCAACGGATAAACTTTGTCTAGAATTTCGGTAAGATGAGATTTCAGACTAGGATTTTCTTGCAGCAGTTGTTCTAAACGTAGACGTTGTTCTTTGATGGTTAATTGCCAACTACGGGAACGTAGATTAGGCTGAAATTGCCATTTAAGTAAGTGCATAATTAAGATTTCTAATCTACTGGCTAATTGTCGTTTTTCAGACCGTCCCATATCTTCGATTTCTTCAGCAATTTTCTGCCAATCTAATTGATGTATTTGTCTTTCTCTCAACAGATTCGCTTGTTGTTGTGTCCAAGCATAAAAATCATTTTCATGGCTGGCTGGGTTCATAGTTTTTCACTGAATTTTATGGCGTTTCCTCGTCTGCTTGGGTACAAATATATATATTCTGACTGGGGAGGATAGGACTTACGCATTGACAATAAATAATAAATATGTAAACGCTAAAAAGCACATAGTTCGTAGGGGTTTAGCATTGCTAAACCCCTACCACGCGGGTATATTTACTATCAACATAATCATTGTTCAAAGCCGGATATTGGCTATTTTGGTAACAGCATACCATGATTAATGTGTACAGTGCGTAAGTTCTAGAGGACTTAACTTTTTAGCAATTGTTTACAAATACCACTTGATTAAATGGCTAGGATTATGTATTATATTAATTACTCATCCAAAAATTAAAAAAATATTTGATCGCGCCAAGCGCGAGACCGTAAGAAGGGAAAAGAAAATAGTGTAGAGGGCAAGAGGGGAAGAGTATAAAAGGCTACCGAAGAATCCTCCCAACGCCGCAAACAAGACGAAAACCAACATTATCGTTGTCGTCGTCGCGCTCCGCCCTACAGTTGCTGCCGCGAGACGCGGAAAGGCAGTTTTTAGGATTGCAGTCCCAGGAGCCGCCCCGCAGCAAATGGGTTTGATTATCATTACCACTTAACCAAGCGCTACCGTCTGCGGGTGCATTATTATAATTTTCGTGCCACTCATCCTGACACCATTCCCATATATTACCACACATATCATATAACCCAAAGGGGTTGGCAGGAAATTTTCCCACATCAGTTGTTTGCTGTCGATATTCACCCTTTGGTGACGAATTGTATGTGTAATTACCGTGGTAATTAGCCAAATCCGTGGTAATTGTCTCACCAAAATAAAACGGCGTAGTCGTTCCCGCCCGACAAGCATATTCCCATTCAGCTTCACTGGGTAAGCGATAGGTTTTTCCAGTTTTTTGAGATAGTCGGGCGCAAAACTCCACCGCATCATCCCAAGAAACACATTCTACAGGTCGATTAGCACCTTTAAACTTAGATGGGTCGGGATCTAAATCAATCTCCACTTTATCAAAATCGGCAACTGCTGCCCATTGAGCTTGAGTGACGGTAAATTTCCCCATAAAAAAGTCTTGAATGGTGACGCTGTGCTGGGGACCTTCATCTTCATATCGTTTTAGCTCATTTTCTGGCGAACCCATGAGAAATGTACCCCCAGGAATTTTCACCATATCTATAACGACACCATTACCCAAGTCTTCTGTAAAAAACTCGGCGCGTTTTTGACTGCGGTTGATAATTTGCCCTTGAGTATTCACCTTCACTATGTCAAACTCAAATTGATTGGCTAAGTTTGGTTGTATTGGTTCAGGTGCAATTGGTTTTTGTTGACCGATAATCCTTTTTTCTATTGGTGCGACATCTTCATCTCGAAGATTTAAGGTATTTTGTAATCGTTTTAAACGATTGCGGTCTTTGTTGCTGAGTGGATATTCTGTAGTTTTAGATAACGCTTGCTCATAAATTTGCAATTTTTCCTGGCGTTTACGATAAGGTTTCAGAACCTCAAACTCAATTCCATTAGCCTCGTCAACAGATATTCCCAAATCATTCTGCAACACGCTTAAGGTTATCCGGTCAACTTCGGAAATTTCGCCTTCATCCTCAAGAGCAATTTCCTCAACTTGCTTACGATACTTCAGCTTGGGGTCATCTTTGGGCGACTTCGCCAGAAAAATTGGCTCACCCTTGTTCATGGAATATAGTTCTGGTGTCATGGTGGGGGAAACTTCTTGCACTTTGCTTTTCGCATACTGATGCAACTCATCCACTTCAATCCGACCATCCCCGTCTTTATCGGCAGCACCAGTTGAAATTCCTTCTACCAGATAATTGGTATAAATCGAAAGGTCTAAGCCATCCGACTCATAAGCATATTGTGTGGAGGTGGAAGCTGTGAGAATTGCCCTTCCTTCACCTCCTAAGTACTGTTGTAGGTCAATAGCACCACTATCTTTAGCTGTCAAACCCTTGGCAAAAGCACCACTAAAGCAGCAATCTAAAATGACCACCAGTCGCTTAGACTTGCTTCCATTCATCCAGCTATGTACATCTCTGGCGGCTACGGCTGAGGCTGTTCTCAAATTTCCCTGATTTTTCTCAGTGCTGCGAGTTGAGAGGTAAAAGTCACCGTTTGCTACGGTCACACCATGACCAGAAAAGTAAAGAAGCACCAAGTCATCTTTCTGACACTTGGTATACAAGTCTTCAATAGCCTCGGCCATGTCTTGTCGTTGGGGATTTTTCAGCACTGTGACATCCCCTTCTGCAAAACCACCCCTTTCTGAATCTACCAAAACTCGCTGCATCGCCTCAACATCATTCACAGCTTTGGGTAGCTGTGCTAATCCTGGCTGATATTCACTAATCCCTATCAGTAGTGCTATTTTCTTCGCCATCTTAGCTGTTTGATGTCCCGTTTAAAAAATCCTGTGCTTTTTGGATAGCAAATTCAAATTCTTCTCGACTGCTGGCTTCTAGGTCGAGTTCTCTGCCATCAGGCGCTTTCAGCACCATTTTAATGGGTTTGTTGCCCAGGCGATCGCTCAAAAAAACAAACACAGTTTTGATATTAGCAACGTTAACTTGTGCATTTAACAACCCCAACAAAAAGCCACCTAAAGCCTTTGTATTCTTGGGTGCTTTTTCCACTGCGACTAAATCTGCATCTTCTACCCCGTCCACATCTCTTAACTGAGGTAGCAAATTTTGGACTTCTGCTTGCAAATCCTCATCGTCTAAACCCAGTTCAGTGAGAGAAATCGTCACTTGAACGTTAGATGTATTTACCATATAAATCGCTTAAATATAATTTAGAATCATTTTAAACGATTGTATCAGTTATTCTGAGTATTTTACGCAATATACAGGGATAAAACGCTAATTTTGCACTGTAACTAGCCTGGCGATTGGAATATTGCTACCGCAACGCCAAGGGCGAACGCGGCTATACAAACATGACGCGGAGCGTCTTCCCGGAGGGAAGTCCGCACTTCGACAAGCTCAGTGACCACCTGCGCGGACTAAGATAAAATCAAGGTTTTCAACCCACGTAGGTGGGTTTCGCCTGTGTAGCCGCGACTTCTAGTCGCCTGGTACTGTTCTAAAAACCCAAATCAGCTTTTGCTAGTTCAGCAGCAGCGAATACTTCTGCATCTGGTTTTTCTTCCCAAGCCGGGTCTCCGATTTCTGCATAGAAAGTTGCGTCATAAGGACGAGTTTTCACAACCACCGGCATGGGGACAGCATGACCTAAAATTAAAGCTTGTTGCTTTGAATCTAACTTGGCTAATACTGAACGCAAACCACCCGCACCAGATACACCTGTAAAAATAGCATCAATATCTTTATCATCATTGAGCAAAGCGGTGATCCGTGTGCCAATTTGAGACATCACTTCATTATCAATCCCCGATGGACGTTGGTCTACAACTAACAAAGTTACAAAATATTTTCGCAGTTCCCTGGCGATAGTGCCAAAGATTGTACTTTGTACCACTCCTGGGTCGAGGAAACGGTGCGCCTCTTCAATTGTAATCATTAATGGTGTGGGGCGATCGCATGGATTCTTGCTTTGTAAAAATGTATCGGCTTTTTTGACATAATGTGCATGAATTCTTCTGGTGATCATATTAGTCACCAACATATAAGAAAGCATATTAGACTGAGAACCAAATTCTATAACTACGTTCTTCCCAGCTTCCAAAGATTGGACAATTTTACTAATATAATTCTGGGGGCAAACTCCGCGCATATACTTTAAACTATCCATGCGGAGAAGTTTACGCTGTAATCCCATAATCGAACCTTTATGTCCCCGCTTTTCGTCGCAGAACATTTCGATTTCTTCGTTGGTCATATTCAGCAATTGGACAATCCAAGTTTTGCCGAATTCGCTATATAAAATATTCGCATTATCCAAAGCTGCATCCGATAAGCCTAAATCTCGACTGCATAACTTGATATCTTCAACTTCAACTTGCTCATAACTCAGATACAGTTCTTGAGCATCACGTACACCCCGACGCTTTGTAGATTCAGGATCAAGGGTGTAGACTTCTACTTTACCAGGAAATAGTTGCTTTAAGCCTTTAACAGTACTAACGTTTTTACCTTCGGCTACCGCTTCCCAGCCATACTCCGAGTGCATATCAAATATCAAGTTGACTGCTGCATTTTTACGAATTACCCCAGCTAAAAGTAAGCGGGTGAGGAAGGATTTCCCAGTCCCAGATTTACCAAATACGCCATTACTCCGTTCAACAAAGCGGTTTAAATCGATACAAACTGGCACATCCATATCTAAAGGTTTACCGATAGAAAAATTTCGCCGTTGGGGGTCATCTTCCCAACCAAATACCCGGCGAAAATCATCCACACTGGCTTCGTAAACTTGGCTAAAGTGACTGGGAATAGTTTTAACTGGTAGTAGTTCCATCGTAGTACTAGTTTGAGCCTGAAATGACGCTAAACCAGTTGCTGATGGGACAAAACCGTTAGCAGATTTGCCATTCCTAGACGACAAAGATTCATCAGATTCGGGTGTGAACATCAACATCGGTGAGAGGTTGATAGTTCCATAAGTACCACTACCTGCTAAAACTTCTCGTAAAAAAGTGTCTTCCCAATTAGGGGGACTAGCGATAATCCGATCATTCGCAGTTCCCAATGCTACATCTGTCAGCATACAGAAAAAGCGCGATCGCAGTCCATGCACAACTAAAAATTTACCCACCCGCATATCTTCAACCGAAATATCCGGGTGTAGTCGTACTTCTAATCCCCCAGTCAGAGAACCTTCTATTACCGAACCTAATGGTTGTGCCGAATTCATATCTTAAGTGCTGAGTGCTGAGAGCTTGATCATGAGTCTCTATATTTATGGTTTCTGATTAACAAACCACACCAGGCACAGAGAACACTGAGAAGTCAGAAAAATAGAGGTTTTTTACTTGAGTTTTGAGGATGTTTTTTTACAGTCCCTCAGCTTATCATCTCATCATCTAGTCAATTTGAATAGCAGTTGGTGCTGATCCAGAGGTCGGTAAACTAATTAATGGTTTACGGAATTGAGCATATAGGCGATCGCGCCAAGAAAAGAATAGTTCATAATCAGGATTATCTGCTAATCCTGGGACACCTTTACCGCGCAGTCCGGCTGGTAAATCAAGATAAGGAACTTCAGGGAACTTCAGCAATATTGATAAACTAGCCACTGCTAAGTCAGCTAAAGTTGGTTCATCTCCGGTTAAATAGGGACTATCCGCTAATATTAGTGTTAACGATTCTAAGTCTTGTTTCAAGTCGGCGATCGCTGATTTAATCACATCAGGGCTATAACCCACACCAAAACCCAAAACAGTCAACACATCACTGGGTACACCAGCCACAAGAGTTTTGAAGATATCCGGTGTAGAATTCGGCAATAAAGACTTGCGGAAATTTTGGTCTTGACTAATAGCCGAAAACAGCGCCTTTCTGCCTTTGATACCGATGGACTCATCTGCCCATTCTTCCATCAATAAGCATAAACCCCGTTTTTTAGGATCTTGAGGTATGAGTGGGCGTTCAGGATATTCTAAATCTAAATATTTAGCAATTTCCGTAGAATCTACAATATATCTACTACCGTCTTTTAAAACTGGCACTTGTTTTTGTCCAGTCAGCCGGAATAAATCTACCTGTCCCATTCCCGGTGTGACTTCTATTTTACGGTAATTTAGTCCTTTATAATCTAGGATTAACCGCACTTTTTCTGAGTAGTGAGATAATTCCCATTGGTATAATTCTAGCATAATCTATACTTTTAACAGATTCACTGCACAACGCTCTCATTGTATCTTTAGTTCAAGTAATTTTCCTGAGAAATTGCTAAATTATGCAAAAATTTCCAAGACAAAATAGCTAATTTCCGGCTAATTGTAAGAAATTACGTGATTTCTCTGCAAAACTTATTTTTAAATTGATTAAAATATTAAATCAACCATATTCATGGATAAATATACTCAAATTACGTTATTTTGAGATTTAGGTGTTCAAAACCGGAACATAAATAGTCACCGTATATATTCTTGTTCAGCAACATTTATGTAGATATCTCCGACAAAGAATGTAGAGACGTTGCATGGAACGTCTTTACAACAGTCCTGTGATCACGCATATTTTATTTTCACCAGATGTCTATTTAGATATTTTGCATAACGAAGTGTTATAAATCTTTATGTGACCTGTAAAACTCAAAGACAAACAAAATTTATGAAGGCAAATTACAGCAAGTTGTTGACCAAGTGGGCAGGTGTAGTAGGATTAGCCAGCGTTAGCCTCCTGATCACTCTACCATCTGGAGCTAATCAGGCAACCAATAATTTAGTGGCACAGACAGGTAGTGGAGTTCTAAATCCCAGACCCAGTATTTTTAATGAACCTCCCTACAACCGTGGTACTCGGACTGCGCCAACTACGCCGACTACGCCAACTACACCTCCCGATACACGTACCCCAAGAGTAACACCAACACCCCCCACTACTCCTCCCAGACCAGGAGCAACTGACACTCAAAGCAAAACCTTGTTAGCATTGGCAGAGTCTAGCCCTAACTTTACAACTTTAACTGCGGCGCTAAAAGCAGCTGGATTGACAGACGCTTTGCAAGGTGGAGATAATTTAACAGTTTTTGCTCCCACTAATGCTGCATTTGCCAAATTACCGCAAGATGCTGTGAGAGACTTGTTGAAGCCAGAAAATAAAGAAATTTTGCTGAAGCTATTAACTTACCATGTTGTCAGTGGTACAGTACTATCTACTGACTTGTCATCTGGCGAGGTGAAAAGCCTTGAAGGTGGTGCAATCAAAGTCACAGTTAGCCCTAGTGGTGTGATGGTCAATGATGCCAACGTAGTTCAGGCAGATATTAAAGGTAGTAATGGTGTCATACACGCGATTGATCAGGTGATTTTGCCTCCTGACCTCTAGGTTTCTAGCAGAGGTAGAATCGCGATCGCAATTCTAAATCCTAGCTAGGATAAAATCCCGTTCAGATACTAATTCTGTGCGGGATTTTTTTGTCGGAAATATAGCCGTGGTTATATCGCTGAGGACAATTGTAAGCACTCAAAGTCTTGAAAAAATAGCTTTGCACTCAGCAATTTCTAATATCTATCAAAAGGAGGTAGACTTAAAAACACAAATATACATTGGCTTAACATAACTTTTTATAACAGTTTTTTTAGCTTTCCTCTTAATATTTAAAATTATGTGTCACAATCAAGATGAGAATTAATTCGGCGACAGCGTTTGTTTTTAGTATTGACAGGCTTTTTCCTTGTGGTATTTACAGACTTTTCTCCGAAATCTAAATCTCTACATCTTTGCGATTTTGGAGACAATCGATGTCAATTTATGTAGGTAATCTTTCTTACGACGTTAACCAAGAAGGTCTAACGGCTGTGTTTGCAGAGTACGGTACTGTAAAACGAGTTCAAATACCTACTGACCGTGAAACCGGTCGTTTACGTGGATTTGCTTTCGTAGAAATGGGTTCAGACGAAGAAGAAACAGCAGCCATTGAAGCTCTTGATGGTGCTGAGTGGATGGGACGCGATATGAAAGTCAATAAAGCTAAACCCAAGGAAGACAGAGGCGGTTCCTTTGGAGGAAACCGGGGTGGTGGTGGTGGTGGCTCCCGCAACCGCTACTAAGAGGTAGGGAGCAGGGAGCAGGGAGCAGGGAGCAGGGGAGAAAAAATTTCCTAGTCCTCAGTCCCCAGTCCCCAGTCCCCACGTCTGAATAAATTTATTTTCCCAGGTTTAATCACCAGGGATTAAAACTAAAGCTCCGAACATGGCCTCAGCCTCGTTCGGAGCTTTTTAATTTTTACTTAAAACTGGAAAAAGCTATATCAATTTAGAGGATACCCCAGAAGTGGAGGAAACCTTGACCAGAGAACACTTCCAGTAAAATAGCGGATAAGAAACCAATCATTGCAAAACGACCGTTCCAGTTTTCGCTTTGTGAGGTGAATCCCCAACGTAAAGCGTTAGGATCGTTTGAAGCTGCATTTTTAGTATCTGGCATAATTAGTATTCCTAGTTTTTATGTGTCAAAAATTGCGGGTTATGTAAACTAATGTAACAGATGTTTACGAAAATGCAATCTAAAACCCAACATTAATTGACGTAATTACCGTATACGGTTGCAAGTTTCAAAGCAAAGAACGTCAAGATTATATTGCTAATGCACGCTTTTTTAATTGTAGTTCTAAGCGATCGCCTGGTTTAGGTTCCATAACTTGTGTAGTCAGATTATGCTGATTTAGCAAAGAATTAAACTCCTCTACACTTCCCTCAGCCTTTAAGAATTTCGTCAACAAACCTTCAAAGATTACGTCTCCACCCGCAGCCGTGGGAAGCATGACTTGCGGTTGTAACCACTGTGCAACTTCCAATGCACTCTTCCTACCTCTAATAATTGGCACAGACAAAGGTAATGTGACATCAACAATTGGCGTAATCACCACATCAACCGGTGCAAACTGTTTGACTTCGGCAGAATGAGACCCATGAGGCTCATAGTAAAGTGTCAAACCACTGGTTACTTCTTTGAGTAAATAACCATTTTCTACCAGGTTATAACCCACTGTAGACCCAGGTAAAGCAGTGATTTCTACTTGCTCATTTAACTTAAAAGTTTCCCTATGAGCTAAGGATGTTACGGAAGTAAAACCCAAACCTTGTAACAATTTTGCCGCATTGGGAGAAGCCACAGCTTTAATTTGGTGATCAAGCTGCTTCAATGTTGGTGGATGAGCATGATCTTCTAAACCTTGAGACAGCAGAATTAGATCAATATTCTCTGGTATGGGTCGTTCTTGTGTGCGATAACCTCTGAAGAACCAATCCAAATTGCCAAAAGTTAAGGAACCAACCAGCCAAGGATCAAGTAATATGCGTTGGTTGCCGATTTCCAGTAACCAACTATTGCTGTCTAACCAAGTTAAGTACATAACTAAATTAAAAATAACATCTGCCTTTATTATGGATGGGTTTAACTGTCGTTTCCAGTTGATCCACAGATGAGAGACTGCTAAATAATTTTAGGAGCGCAGTTGCGCCACCATATTTGCCGGATTCCAGTAAGCGCGAGTTGTTTGAATCTTACCGGCTGCGTTAATTTCAAAAACCGTAATTCCCTCAAAGGTGACTGACTTACCTCTCTTACTCACACCGTGCATCGTCCACTTCACCGCCGCCTCATTCCCAGCAACGAAGATATGCTCAGTGCTTGATTCTAGTTTCTCAAAAAAGGCTTGTAACTGCCCAATAAATTCACGATATCCCTCATGCACCTTTGTAGGTGGTTCACCAACCGGGTCATGACTCATGGCATCTTCCGCAAAATTTTCCACCCAACCCTCTGGATTCATGGCTGCAATATTAGTAAAGTAGGCGGATATAATTGTTTCAATGGATTCGTGTGGCATGATGCGATTCTTTTGGTGTACATCAAAAACTGTCGTTAATTATACAGCTAGTTAACACACCGATATGAATTTTCCACATTAGGGACTTCCAATCAATAAAATCCCCAATTTGTAGTGGATTGACAAACCTAAAATTGCTCATTAAACGTAGGTTGGGTTAAGCGCAGCGCAACCCAACGTTGCCAATGATGTTGGGTTTCCTGTCGTCAACCCAACCTACAATTGTTTGCAACATTTTCAGCCAGTAGGGTGGGTTAGGACGATAGTCCGTAACCCACCATAAATGTAAGCTGCGCTAATTACAGAACCTAGAACGGAAACTCCTCAGAGTAACTCCAGTCTTAGTAAAGAAGAAACCTGAAAATTAATTCGGGGAATCCCACGCCTTAAAGGGGTGTGAGAGTGTCAAAATGTGATGTGTAGTGTTGGAGAAAAACGTGAAAAAAGCTGTTCTTGCTAAATTACTCATTTCATCATTAAGTTGCTTAACTGTATTTGTCCCTAGTCAAGCTTCTGCTCAGTTTTTACCACAACCCTGGGTTTCTGTTGGTGGTAAAGATGGCGACGTTACCTATGCTGTAGGAGCTAGAGCTTTAGATTTTGGGGTTGAAGTAGGAAGAGGCCCTGACGGTGCAGTGGGCGCAGATGTTTTAAAATTTCTCAGTTTGCCAGTGATTTCACCTTATGTAGGAGTTGGCTGGTATTCAGAGGATAAGGGAGTTGCGTTTTCTGGTGGTGTTCAGGCTGGTGCTACCGATAACGTTTTTATAGGCGCTGGTTACAATTCTGTGCGAGGTTTCAACGGCCAACTAGGAATAAAATTTTAACTAAGCAATACCTCAGTTCGGTTTTTTATACTGAATGAGGTATTTCGCTTTTTATAACCGTGAAATCAAGTTCGCATGATGGCGGATATGGTCTTCAATAAAACTAGCGATAAAATAATAACTGTGATCGTAACCTGTTTGGTAACGTAGGTTTAAAGGCTGATTTACAGACTTACAAGCTTGCTCAAACACCTCTGGGAGTAATTGTTCAGATAAATATTGATCAGCAGTTCCTTGGTCAATGAGAATGGGACTGTGATATCCTAATTTCTCAACTAATTCACTCGCATCATAATTACGCCACGTTTCTTGATTATCACCTAGATAACCACTTAAGACTTTTTGACCCCAAGGACAGCGCATCGGTGCAGCGATGGGTGCAAAAGCTGACACTGATTTATATAGTTGCGGGTTTCGTATGGCACAGACTAGCGCCCCATGTCCTCCCATTGAATGACCAAAAATACCTTGTTTATCAGATTGTATGGGAAAATTTGCGGCAATTATGGCAGGTAATTCTTGAACAATATAACTATACATTTGGTAATGCTGATGCCAAGGTTCCTCAGTAGCATCCACATAAAAACCCGCACCTGTGCCAAAATCCCAATCATCATCTTCACCTGGAATACCTGTGTTGCGGGGACTTGTATCTGGTGCGACTAACATTAAACCGTACTGGGCTGCGTAGCGTTGCGCCCCAGCTTTGACCATAAAATTCTCTTGATTACACGTCAAGCCGGAAAGGAAATAGAGGACGGGTACTGGCTGTTGAGTGGTTTGTGGTGGTTGATAGACTGCGAAGCGCATTTCACCATCGCAGGTTGAGGAAAAATGAGAGTAAAAGCCGACTTTGCCGCCAAAGCTTTGATATTCTGATATCAGGTTAAGTTTAGTCATGATTGATAAATTTTGAGGCTATTATTCCATCAAATCATCATTTGCAGCTTTACCTGGATAAAAGCGATCTGCTTGCAGCAGCGCTTCGCTATCGCTCAGAACTTCTTCTAGGGTATAAGGACAATCAGGGGGAAATGTTTTCACGGCTAGGTTGGTTTCTCCAGCAGCTAAGGCGATCGCTTTGAGGTAAGCTTTGGGAAGAACTTTTTGCAGGTATGCTTGGAGACTTGGGTTTTCTTCGAGTAATTCCCATATATCTATACGCTGGATGCGAATTGTATTCAACCAACTACGACTGCGTTTTGCTGATTGAAATTCCCACTTGAGTAAATGCCCAATTAATATGCTGAGGCGATTTCGCAATTCTTGACGTTCCTTTCTGCCCAAAGCTTCGATTTCCTCAATTAAATTGGGCAAGTCAAGCTGCTTCCATTCCTGTCCACGCAGCAGATGAGATTGTTGTTGAGTCCAAGCGTAAAAGTCTGTTTCATAGAGGTTGGCTTTCAGGTTTGGTGCTGATTCTCCGGTTTGTGGTGTCTGCATTGTTAAAAGACGCGATTCATCGCGTCTCTACAAGGTGAATATTCCCTAATTTTATCTAATTTGAGCCAGACAATTAAAACTGATAACTGTTAACTGATAACTGATAACTGATAACTGTTAAAATGTGACTACGCTGCGGATTGATTCGCCTTTGTGCATTAAGTCGAAAGCTGTATTAATCTCTTCAATGGGCATGACATGAGTAATTAAATCATCAATGTTGATTTTTCCATCCATGTACCAATCAACTATTTTTGGTACATCTGTACGTCCTCTCGCACCACCAAATGCCGAACCTTTCCAAACCCTTCCCGTTACTAATTGAAACGGACGAGTTCTGATTTCTTGTCCAGCACCAGCGACACCAATAACTACACTTACGCCCCAACCTTTATGGCAGCATTCTAAGGCTTGACGCATGACATTCACATTGCCAATACATTCAAATGTATAATCAGCACCACCTTTAGTTAAGTCCACCAAATAAGGTACTAAATCACCTTCAACTTCTTGGGGATTGACAAAATGCGTCATGCCAAACTTTTCTGCTAAAGCCCGTTTGCTGGGATTAATATCTACCCCGATAATCATATTCGCTCCTACCATCCGCGCCCCTTGGATGACATTTAAGCCAATACCGCCTAAGCCGAAAACTATGACATTTGCCCCTGGTTCTACTTTGGCTGTATTAATCACAGCACCAACACCAGTGGTTACACCGCAGCCAATATAACAAACTTTATCAAAGGGGGCATCTGGACGGATTTTAGCTACAGCAATTTCTGGTAAAACTGTGTAATTAGCAAAGGTAGATGTCCCCATGTAGTGATGCAGCATTTCTCCACCAATACTAAAGCGACTCGTCCCATCTGGCATGACACCTCGTCCTTGAGTTAAACGAATTGCTTGACAAAGATTTGTTTTCATGCTCAAGCAATATTCACACTGACGGCATTCTGGAGTGTATAGAGGAATAACATGATCTCCTGGTTTCAGGCTAGTGACACCAGCACCAACCTCTACCACTACCCCAGCGCCTTCGTGTCCCAAAATGGCGGGAAATAAACCTTCAGGATCATTACCAGAGAGGGTGTAAGCATCGGTATGGCAAACCCCAGAGGCTTTAATCTCAATTAACACTTCCCCGGCTCGTGGTGGCGATAATTCCACGGTTTCAATAGTTAACGGCTTACCCGCGCCGTAAGCGATCGCTGCTTTAACTTGCACAATTAGCCTTCCTGTATAAAAGTTGTATCAATAAGCTGTTTTGAGTTTAGATCGAGGAATGGTAATAGAAACTTTTTGTTACTTTTTTATAAAATTGCCCAATTGCTTTTGCCGTTGATATTGGTACATTAGTTACAGGCGGCAAACCTGGACGATGATACCTATTTGCCATAATAGACTGATAATTTTGTTAACTCCGACCTTATCTTTATTTTTACGAAGCTTATGAACCCTGCCCTCACGAAAATTGGCGCTCAAATGTCTAACTTGACTGGCGTAAGAGCAATTATGAAGGACATTATCGAAACTTTAAAAGCTGGGGCAGGGCAAGAATTTATGAATTTGAGCGCTGGCAACCCGTTGATTTTGCCAGAGGTGGAACAGTTGTGGCGCGACTGCACGGCAGAATTATTAGCTGGTTCAGAATACGGTGAGGTGGTTTGTCGTTACGGTTCTAGTCAGGGCTATGCCCCGTTAATTGAGGCGATCGCCAATGACTTCAACAAACGCTATGGTTTAAACTTAAGCGATCGCAATATCTTAATTACACCCGGCAGTCAAAGTCTTTACTTCTACGCTGCCAATGCTTTCGGTGGCTATACAAATAGCGGCGAACTCAAGCAAATCGTTTTACCTCTCAGTCCCGACTATACAGGTTATGGCGGTGTTTGTTTAGAGCAAGATGCCTTAATTGCCTATAAACCAACTTTAGATATTGATGCGGCGGCTCACAGGTTTAAATATCGTCCAGATTTTAGCCAATTATCGATTACAGAAAGCACCGGTTGCGTCCTGTTCTCTCGTCCCTGTAACCCCACTGGTAATGTACTTTCTGATGACGAAGTGAAAAAAATTGCGGCTTTGGCTGCACCTTATAATGTCCCTGTATTAATTGATTCGGCTTATGCGCCTCCTTTCCCAGCTTTGAATTTTACAGAAATGACTCCCGTGTTCGGTGAGAATATTCTGCACTGCATGAGTTTATCAAAGGTGGGATTACCTGGAGAACGCATTGGCGTTGCTATTGGTGATGAAGGCATAATCCAAGCCTTGGAGTGCTTTCAGACAAATTTGTGTATTCATCCCTCACGCTATGGTCAAGCGATCGCCGCTATTGCGATTAATTCTGGGGCTTTAGGCCAAATCGCTGAAGAAGTGATTCGTCCCTTCTATCAGAAAAAGTTTGCTGTGCTTGAAGATACTTTAGATACAGCCATGCCTAAGGATTTACCTTGGTTCCTCCATCGCGGTGAAGGAGCAATTTTTGCTTGGTTATGGCTACAGGATTTACCGATGACTGATTGGGAATTTTACCAGGAATTAAAGCAAGTGGGTGTAATTGTTGTTCCTGGAAGTGGATTTTTCCCTGGTTTGCGGGAAGAATGGCTGCACAAACGCCAATGTTTACGCATTAGTCTGACTGGTAGTGATGAGGAAATTGTTACTGGTATGCAACGTCTGGCACAGGTGGCTGAACGAGTTTATCAGCGTGCTGTTGTCAGCGCTTAAGTAATTCGTAATTCGTAATTCGTAATTCGTAGGCGTATGAAAACGAACCGCCAAGGCGCAAAGGCCGCCAAGAAAGAGATGGATAAGAACGCAAGGAACATTTCTCCCGTAGGGGCGGGTTCTCAGATATCATCAAACATTAACGAGGATCTTACTAAACCCGCCCGCACTACCCAGTCCCCAGTCTGATTATGAAAACGAACCGCCAAGGCGCAAAGGTCGCCAAGAAAGAGATGGATAAGAAAGGAAAGGCAGAAAAAAAGCATAAGCAAGATGGTGGTATTAGCCCAAAATCTTCCCCCCTGCCCCCTGCCTCTTCCCCCAGTCTTGATGAATGGTTGGACATTGGGAAGATTGTCGCTCCTCAAGGTTTGGCTGGGGAGTTGCGGGTTTATCCAGAGTCGGATTTTCCTGAACGGTTTGAGGTTCCGGGAACTCGTTGGTTATGGCATCCTGGGGATCAGGAACCGCAACCTGTGGAGTTGTTGTCGGGACGTTATGTGGAAGGGAAAAATCTTTGTATAATTTCTTTGGCTGGGGTGAAAAATCGCAATGATGCTGAGGCGTTACGCGATTATAAGTTGATGGTTCCCGCTAGCGATCGCCCCCAATTAGGCGAAGATGAATATCATGTTACCGATTTGATCGGAATGTTGGTATTTATGCAAGAATCGGCGGAACTTGTGGGTGAGGTGGTAGATGTAATTCCGGCTGGTAATTTTTTATTGGAAGTCAAGTTGCATCAGCAAAATGAAGCTGTTGAACCAGAACAATCACAGCCTCAAGCCCCGAAGCATCTTTTGATACCATTCGTCAAAGCGATCGCTCCTCTGGTAGATATAGAATCTCGCCGCATTGAAATTACTCCCCCCCCCGGCTTACTAGAATTAGCGATTGGTTAAGGCTTACTCCCTCACCTCTTGTAGAGACGCGATTTATCGCGTCTTTGTCCCTATTGATTCCCTACTTTTCAGCAGATTCTGGGCTACGCCACCTGGGGGGGAAACTAACAAAGTTGTTGTTGCTACTGCCATCATGCCAATCATAGATAGACATAGGACAACTGTTTTTTGTCTCCATTTTATTGCAGCAGCTAAAGTATCTGTGTTAGTATAATGACCAGTAACTCGAATTGCTTCAAGTGCCTTTAAAGCCAATGCAGCGTTAGCATAGCGATATTTCCACCTAGATTTCACCAATTTCATCAACCATGATTTAAAACGCGGATTAAGTTGGGGAAACAGTTTCTGGAAATTAACGCGATATCTATGATCTATTAACTGAGAAATATCAACAGAACTAGTATTAGTCAGTAACCAAATCAGTGTTACTCCTAAACTATACAGGTCAGAAGCTTGGGTGAGAGCATGACCAAACTGTTCCTCCGGTGGCATAAAACCTGGGGTTCCTGAAGCCAAGCTGCTGAGAGGCATTTTCACCCCCTCCAACCTAGCCAAGTCAAAATCCACTAAATAAGCGTTGAGATGCTCATCAACTAAGATGTTTTCTGGTTTAATATCGCGATGAATAATTGGGTTAGCGCGGTGTTGCAGATAAACTAAAATCTCTAAAATTGATACTGCTATTTGTTTGACTTCTTCCGGGTTGAAATTGCGTTGTAATCCCAGAGATGGAGCGTTTTTGTACTCCTGTACCAGATAAAAATAATCTGGCATTTCAAAAGAGTCTATGTAGCGAGGGATACGAGGATGATCAAGTTGTTGTAAGATTTGAATTTCACGTTCATAAGTTTTTAACCCTGACCAGTCAGCACTCGCACTAGCAAAATTAAACTCTTTAATTACTACCTGTTGATGAGATTTAGATACCTGAGCCAGATAAGTAATGCGCCCCTCTACCTGGTTGCGTCCTAGTTCTCTAATCACTTGATAGCCTAGCTCAGAAAAATCAGGATAATCACTTGGGCGAATTGCCTCTCGATTCTCTACATCAAGCTCCATTACACTTACCATCTGAGTCTGATTTTGTCAAGATGCAATTGAATTAGTTAACAGTAAATCTGAAAAAACCTGATTTTGCCGCACATATTTAAATACAACTTTTGTGAGCAATCCGGAATATTGCTCGTCCAAATTATGCAAGTTGAATGCTCACAGCTGATCAGGTCTATGGTGAAATAATGCTGATAAAACTGATAACTGTTAACTGTTAACTGTAAAAAATAATCTTTGCATCTCTCTATAGGCGAGATGCCCCAAGGCGGAAGTTAAAAGTGAAAATTCAAAAGTCAGTCAAGAATATCATTTTATAGGCTTTTCATTGATTTTGAATAGTCTGTTTATTTCCGCCAACTTCTGCTAGATGCCCCAGAGGGCATCTTTATGCTTAACTATTAAAGTTGCTCCAACCAATTGACTATCTGGGCGTTAACAACGTCTGGGACTTCATCGTGGGGACAATGACCAGCGTTAGGAATGGGAACAATCTTGATATCTTTGCCATTCTCACAGGCCTGTTCATAAATCTTCGCCCCGGTGATTGGTGTCCAAGGATCATCAGCACCCCAAATTACTAATAAAGGACGTGGGATTTTAGGCAATAGTTCCTCTGGACTAGGGCCAGGAGGGGCTGTGAGGATGGAGGCGAACACTTGTTGCGCTCCCGGATCACAAGATGGGGTATAAAGGATATCGACTAATTCATCTGTCACAGCTTCACGGTTGCGGTAAACTTGGTATAGGGTGCGACGAATTTGGGATTTTTGACGTATGCGGTTATAGACAAATTTACCTGTAATAGGCGATCGCACAAATCTGTTAAAAGCTCCCATCACCATCCGTAAAGGTGGATTTAACTCATGGGGACGATGACTTAAACCGCCAGCCGAGTTAATTAAAACACCACCAGCACTAATTTCTGGATATTCCGCCAGCACCATCAAACTGATAAGTGCGCCAATAGAGTTACCAATAAATACCGCAGGTTCTTTGATGTGTGCGTTCCAAAAATCTTTGAGCAGTTCTACCCAGACTTCAATAGTGTAATCAATTGGTGCTTTATCTGAACCACCAAAACCCAAAAGATCCACAGCATAAACCCGGTAGCCTGCGTCAGCTAAAACCGGGATATTTTTCCGCCAGTGTCCTATCGAAGCACCAAAGCCGTGAACCAGTACCAAGGGGCGACCTGTACCCATGACGGTATATTGAATTTTGTAACCTTGCCAAGTCCAAACAAATTTTTCTAAGGTTGCTAAAGGTAGTTGCTGTGTAGTTCCGGTCATTATTAAAATTCATGAAGTGTTTTTCTATTTTTATTGTCCCTGAATTTCTTCAAATTCTCCCCTCTCCTGAGCAAAAGAGGCAGGGGTGCAGGGTGCAAGGGGGAGTAAGAAATCAGAAATTACTTTAAACTGCCGCTTACTTAACAACCATTCCTCTTCTTCCCTGCCCCCTGCCTCGGTTCCTCTTTTTTGACAAACAAGCACGGTACTACATACACTTTTTATAGGCTGTGTTTTCACGTAGCTCCGCGCACTAGCTTAATCTCACCATCACAAGTACTAGTAAATAATATTTAGTTAAAATGTTATTTTCATCACTAACTTGGGAAGAATAAGTAAATGGGGATCATCATCCCTTTAACTTTATAGCCAATTGGTAGGGTGTGAGATGAAACAAATACTTCCATGTTCGTTAGCTCAAATGAGCAAAGTGATTGTTGCTGCTATGTTTTTAGCAATGTTTTCGCCCATTGCTTCTGTATATGCCGCTTCAGCTATATCTACTACTGGCGAACAAACATCAGTTCAGTCATCAGAACAACAGCTTTTATTGGCAGATAACGATGATGATGATGATGACGATGACGATGATGACGATGATGACGATGATGACGATGATGACGATGATGACGATG
>NZ_CAWUDG010000033.1:0-38303 GCF_963920885.1 Anabaena sp. CCY 0017
TATTAGCGATCGCTTGTTTTTTGTCCAAACTCACAAAATCGCGTTGCTCCCAATTCGATTTTGTTTTCGGGAAACTTTAAAATATGCTGCTATTTCCACTAAATTGAGTTATTTTAGCCTCTTGTTCTTAAGTAATGCAATTTTATCGACTATCGCTTGAATAATCTACCTTTAGCGACATCGATTGTGGTTTTTCAGGTTTGATTACACATCCACAAATCCTGAAATTAATTGTTTTCTTGTTGGGTCTAATTTTATCCCTCAACAACTTGCAATAATTTTTCAAACAACGGCACTGTCTGTCCAAACTATCTCTGACATGGGCGTTCTTCCTCAGTTCCTAAACTGTGTGCGCGAATGGGCAGACAGCTATGCGCCACTAAAGATTTCTGTTAATTCAGGTTGGTTCTTCCACGCCCCAAATAATTGATTGAGTTTTGCTAGTCTTTCTGCTTCTGTTAAGGGTTGTTGTGGTTCTGTAATTTGGCTTTCAATAAATTCTAAGTTTACTATAATTTCTGTTCCATCTGGAATATTATTAAGTTGTTCCAAAATTTCAATATTTTGACCACGTTTTATGCCTCGTACTTTCATATTTAATTATCTCCTTATTGCTTGTTTGATAACCGTCAACCGTCAACAAATTTAAAGTGCATTTGGGTCAATTCCTTGCTGTTGTAGTCTGGCTAATAAATTTTGCAATTGTTCCTCTGGGGTTTGGTATCTGTGACCATTTTCGTCATACCAAAATAGCCATTCTCGTGTTCGTCCTTGATAATTACCCTGTTCCCTTCCAATACCTAAACCAATTTCCGGCATCCAAACTTTGTCCCCTGGTTGTAAAATGTATTTACCTTCAACTAAGCGATAAACTTCTAAACGTTGACGCTTACGACGTAGCCGAGTTGGGGCATAAATGGCATAATACAAAACCCCTAATTGAGCATAGTCTATTTTCTTTTGTTCATATTCGCCATTATAAGTTTGAGAAACAACTTCTAAAGTAAAAATGGGTGGAATTCCCTCTTCTTCCCACAAAACGTAACTAGAACGTCCATTTTCGCCTACAAAACGCTCTACACCCAAACTCAGAAAACCATCCGGGACTATGGCAGGTTGATTGGGTATATAATAAATTCCCATATTGATACCGAAAAACCAGTCATCGCGGTTTTGCCAAATCGCAGCTAAGATGGCTAACAATAAGTTGGGAATTAATATTTGTAGTTCGTTATCCACAGGCGTATCATCCGAATCTGGTAATTCTGCCGAGGAAGGTAGGCATTCTAAGGGATTATAGTTATACATAATATCTTAGTGGTTGACGGTTATCAGTTATCAATTATCAAAACAAACTCATTTTTCCCGCTTAATTTAAGGTTAACTCAGTTTGCACTTAAGAGACTTTGGCTTTAATTTCATACATAGCTAACCTCAAATCTAACAAGGCTTTTGAGTGTGGGTCAAGAATGATAAAATTAAATTGTTAGTAGGAATAATCATCTGCGTTTTGAAGTGTTTTCTAAGGAGTAACCCCTGATTTATCTCGCACCTACACAAGTTGTAGCCCTGGGTAAACAAGTAATGGGAGAACATGGAGCGTACCGAACTGGCAAGTGATGAACTCCCAAAGCATTAATTAAAATCTCAAGTAAGCGCAATTGCAATACCTCTGGTAGTTGTTTTGAGCGTCTAGGGGGATATTTGACCGAAAATAATGGGATACAAGCCCCGTCCTTCTAGGACGGCTTTTCTTGATTTCTGATATATTCTTTCAAAACATCTAATGGCGCACCTCCAACAGATACGGCAAAATAACTGGGACTCCACAAGGATTCCTTATGGGGTTTTTTGTATCCAGCTTGCCCATATCGACGACTAGAAACACCTTTTAAGATATTAACGATTTGAGAGATGGACAACTTAGGAGGATATTCAATAAGTGCGTGAACATGATTATTCTCGCCATTGAATTCAATTATTTCAAAGTCCATTTTTTTAGCTACTTCTCTAAACGTTTTGTCAACCAGTTCAAGACTCTCCTTTGTGAATACAGACCTACGGTATTTAGTAACGCAGACCAAATGAATTTTTAAGTCTGTAACACTATGTCTCTCTTTGCGAAACTGGCTTGTCATTTCCTGTAGACCAATGTATAGTTTTAATTACAGACCAATTATACATTGTCTATGAAAGCTAGGTATCAATTTCGTTTCTACCCAACAGACCAACAGCAACAGCTTTTAGCTCAGTTGTTTGGTTGTGTGCGGGTGGTGTGGAATGATGCACTCGCTATTTGCAAGGACTCTGAGAAATTGCCAAGTAATAATGACTTGCAAAAGTTAGTAATTACACAAGCTAAAAAAACTGATGGACGTTCATGGTTGTCTGATGTTTCTAATATTCCATTGCAACAATCTGTTGCTGATTTAGGAGTTGCCTATAAAAACTTTTTTGATTCTCTTAAAGGTAAGCGAAAAGGTAAGAAGGTAAATAGTCCTAAGTTAAAAAGAAAGACTTCTCGACAATCAGCACGGTTTAGAATCGGCGGATTTTCAATCAAGGGAGATGAGGTATATCTAACCAAGATAGGCAATGTTAAGCCCATTTGGTCTAGAGGTTTACCGTCATCTCCGTCAAGTGTAACAGTCATTAAGGACTGTGCTAATCGTTATTTCCTCAGCTTTGTTGTGGAAATTCAACCTATTCAAATTGATGCGAAAAACCAAAGCATCGGTATTGACCTTGGATTAAAAACTTTTGCTGTAATGAGTAATGGCGATAAAGCTATTAGTCCTAATTACTCAATATTAGATAAACGAATTCGGCGAAAACAGCGCAAACTGGCTCGACAGCAGAAGGACTCAAAGCGTAGAAATAAAACACGCCTTCAAATTGCTAAACTACATAACAAAATCGCAGATACCCGGAAAGATTTTCTGCACAAACTATCAACCCAAGTAGTTAGCGACAACCAAGCAATTGTTTTAGAAGATTTGAATGTCTCCGGCATGGTCAAAAATTGTAAACTAGCAAGAGCAATTAGTTTGCAGGGATGGCGAGAATTTCGGGTATTTTGCGAGGCTAAATCTGAAAAACTTAATCGTGATTTCAGGGTCATTAGCCGATGGGAACCCACAAGCCAAGTTTGTTCCTGTTGTGGGTATAGGTGGGGCAAGGTGGATCTTTCTATCCGTTCAGTGCTGTGTTTAAATTGCAATACTGAACACGACAGAGATCAAAACGCTTCCAAGAATATAGAAATGGTCGGCATGGGGCATCGGCACGACCTTAAACGGACGAGGAGCGACTGTCAGACTACTCCGGTAGCTAGTTGCAGTGAGTCGTCAAGAATCACCGACGTTCTACGTCGGTGAGTATGTCAATATCCCTTTTAAGCTAAGTCTTAGAGAATCTGCGTGTCTTCTCCCAAGGGGAGACGCTGCGCGAACAGACCGCAAAGTGTCAAATGAGGCCCTTGTTGCCGTTTTATAATGAAAGGATGCAAAAGCTTACCATTACCCGACCTGACGATTGGCATCTGCATCTCCGCGACGGTGCAGCACTGAAAGCGGTTCTGCCCTACACGGTGCGTCAGTTTGCCCGCGCGATCATCATGCCGAACTTGAAGCCCCCCATCCGCTCAGTGGCAGATGCGGCAGCCTATCGCGATCGCATCCTCGCCGCCATTCCAGAGGGGCAACAATTTGAGCCATTGATGACCCTCTACCTCACCGACAACACCAGCCCCGACGAGATTCTGCGGGCGAAAGAATCCCAATTTATCAAAGCGGTCAAGTATTACCCAGCCGGTGCAACGACCAACTCTGACTCCGGTGTGACGGATATTCGGAAGTGCGATCGCGTCTTTGAAGCGATGCAGCAGGTGGACATACCGTTATTACTGCACGGAGAAGTGACCGATAACGACGTTGATACGTTCGACCGCGAGAAGGTGTTTATCGAGCGACATTTAATCCCCCTCAAGCAGCGATTTCCTAACCTGCGGGTGGTGCTTGAGCATATCACCACCTCCGATGCGGTGCAGTATGTCCTGTCTGCCAACAACATCGCGGCCACAATTACGCCACAACATTTGTTGTTTAACCGTAATGCCATGTTCAAAGGCGGCCTTCGCCCCCATTTTTATTGCCTGCCCATTTTGAAACGGGAGGAGCATCGTCAGGCTTTGTTGCAAGCGGCAACATCGGGGAATCCGAAGTTTTTTCTAGGTACTGATAGCGCTCCCCATACCCGCACCAGCAAAGAAAGTTCCTGTGGCTGCGCGGGATGTTTTTCGGCTCTGCACGCCCTTGAGTTGTATGCCGAAGCATTTGAAAGCGTGAAAGCCCTGGATAAACTGGAGGCGTTCGCTAGCTTCTATGGCCCAGATTTTTATCAACTGCCGCGTAATACCGAGCGAATTACCTTGTCCAAAACGACTTGGCGCGTTCCTAATCAACTTTCATTTATGGAATCTGGGCTTGTACCTTTGGGGGCGGGGCAGGAAATGACATGGCAAATGGTATGACCCCGCCCCAACGGGGCGGGGTGTCAAGCTTATCCTTTAATTTTCGGCAATCTTTTCCTTTAAGTCACACTGCTTACCGTGATTTGGCTAACAACGAATCGCACGATGCCTTTGTTATCAACTTTCGTGAATCAATTGCAGCAACGCCTCTGTGGAAATCTTGCCACTCATATCAGTACCCTCCAGCAAGCTATCAGCTAAATCACGCTTGTGGTGATGCAATGCCACAATCTTGTCCTCAATAGTATCCTTTGCCACTAAGCGATAGATAGTTACCGGGCGTTGCTGCCCAATACGGTGGGCGCGGTCGGAAGCTTGGTCTTCTACTGCTGGATTCCACCAAGGGTCAGTATGAATGACATAATCGGCGGCGGTTAAATTCAACCCAGTACCCCCCGCCTTGAGACTAATTAGAAATACATCTCCTGTTCCTGCTTGGAAAGCATCCACCCGTTTTTTCCGCTCTGCCACTGGCGTACTACCATCTAAATATTGATAATTAATACCTTGCTGCTCCAGATAATCTCTGATAATGTGCAAATGGTCAACAAACTGACTAAATACCAACGCCTTATGGCGATTTTCCAGAAGTTCACCCAGCACCTCACCAAAAAGTTGTAACTTAGAACTGGATAACTCAGTGTCAGGCATCACCAAACTAGGATTACAGCAAGCGCGACGCAGTTTCATAATTTCCGCCAAAACTTGCAGATGTTTCTTTCCTGCCTCGGCATCGCTTTCGGTGAGTTTAGATATTGCCTGACGGCGCAAGGCTTCATAGAATGCCATTTCCTCCCGACTCAACTCCACATGAAGTAAAATCTCAGTCCGCTCAGGTAACTCTTCTAACACCTGATTTTTGTTACGCCGCAACAGAAATGGTTGAATCAGTTTTTTGAGTTTATTACGTGCTTGTTTATCCTGAAATTTCTCAATGGGGATAGCAAAGCGTTGATTGAAACTTTCAAAAGAACCCAATAACCCAGGGTTAATAAAACGGAACAAATTCCACAACTCACCGAGGTGGTTTTCAATGGGAGTCCCAGTTGTAATCAGTTTAAAGCCAGATTTCAAATTCATGGCTGCCTGAGAACGTTTAGTAGCCATATTTTTAATCGCCTGGGCTTCATCCAGCACAATCGTTTGCCACTGCACCTGAGAAAGCATTTGAGCTACTTCTTCCTGCTGCAATAAACCATAGCTACATACCAACATATCCAACGGTTGTAGTTCATCCAGTAATTTTTGGCGATTAGCACCAGCAAACTGCACAATATTCAGCGTAGGGGCGAACCTCTGCGCTTCACTCACCCAATTCATGCACACGGAAGTTGGGGCAATAATTAGGGTTGGCCCCTCATGGGCATGGTTGAGGATGACAGCCAATGCTTGCACGGTTTTACCCAATCCCATTTGGTCTGCCAAACAAGCGCCCACACCCCAATGTGCCAGACGCGCCAGCCAACAGAAGCCATCCATTTGATAGTCGCGTAGTTCGGCTTGAAACGTAGAAGGCAGTTCTGGTTGGAGGTTCTGCACCTCCTTGAGCCGTTGGATATGTGTCTTCCAGTGTGTATCGGTTTTTACCTTGCCCACCTCATCGACAAAATCCTCTAACCCTAATGTTGCTAATGGGTGGAAACGGATACCTTTGTTGTGTTTTTCCGAAAACATTCGCAATTCGTCGAGGCGTTTCCGAAAAGCTTGAGTTAAAGCCAGAAATTCACCATCCCCAAGGGGGATAAAACGACTGGGGTTTTTCTCTAAGAGTTCTAGTAGTTGCTGCATATCCAGCACCAAATCATGACTCAATCTCAACTCCCCAGTGGCTGCAAACCAGTCTTGTTGACGTTGAATTGATAGATTAAAGTCTTTCAGGTCTGCATGGTGGCGAACACGCAGTTTTTCTCCTTCTGGCCAGGCCATGACGACGCTGTTTCCCAGTGTTTGCAGTTCTAGCAGCAGTTCTAAACATTCTTCTGGGTCCTCTATTACCCATTCACCATCTTGTTCTTCAATTCGAGTTAATGTGGGGCAAGCGGCTATAGCGGCCTGGGCAAGTTGCTGTTCTTCGGGCAAATTGCGTCTGGTTTGGAGGCGTTTGCCGTCAATCTCGGCAATTACAGTTTCACCACCTGCACCAGGACGGAAGTAGGGGCCACCCTGGGCAAAGGGGCGCGACAACAGGGTGACTTTCAATCCGGTATTAGCGGGTAAAAGGTGAATATGGGGTAAAGTCTGGGCGGGTACTTCTTCTGCTCCTTCTAGCCCACCACCAATATCAGAATGCACGGTGACGATACCAGAGACGGCATTGATGGCTGCCAAGACTTGCTTCTCGGCAATTGCCGGTACGTTTAATTTATTATCTTTGCCGATAATTTCACCAATGCGTCGGTGTTCGGCGGTAATTTCAATTACTTTAATCCGGGTTGGGGTTTCTTTGATATTGAGAACATTTTGTGATTCTGTTAACTTGGGCGAAAATTCCAAGGTGAGACGACCTTGTTTGCCTTTTTTAACTAGTAGTTCTGGTTCTCCCTTGACGATTTCTACACGAATATTAGGCGTATCTTCCCAAAAAACTAACGGGTGTCCAATTAAGGCAGAGATGGCTTTTTCACTGAAGGTATACTCGACTTTGCCGTAATAAGAACCATCATTGTATGCCTCAATACAACTACATACCCGCATATCCTGGGATGTAATATAATTAAATTCACTCAAGCTACTACTTAAACGTTTGATAGCTATGGGGCGGCCTTTACTCCACTCTCCTTTGGCATTAACTTTTTGTTCTCGTGGTTGCAAGATACATTTGCTGGGATAGAAGGTAATAAACCATGCTAAACGTAGTTCTGACTCAGCTTTTCCAGGTGTTTGTGGTACTTTCTGGAGATTTGCTAGGGCATTGAGGCACATTTCCCAAGCTTCCTGGGGTTGTATCAGGTCTACAATGGTTTGGATGTTGCTATCTTCGCGCAATGTTTCGGCTTGTTGACGATAGTTACTACTAGGTTTGAGTCGAGATAAAAGTTCTGCGCTTTCCATTGCCAGCCAGTGATGACCGGATGCGATGGCTCGGCGATAGAATGGTTCTAGTAAATCAGGTAAGCGTTTTTTGGCACTCTCAGCATCCATCCAGTAAAGGCACAGAGAACAAAACAATGTTTGTAAGCTATTTTCTTCTTCTACCGAAGAGATGTAGGCGTTAACTATAAATTGTTTTTGGGTAATATCCCCTTGCTGAACTTGTAGTACGATTTTCAGTCTGGCATAACTAAACTTGAGCCAATGATCTGATTGGCGGGAAACTAGACTGGCATACTCTTCTGCTTCTTTGAGGCGTTGCATTGAGCCATCTTTTAGCAGTGCTAGGATAAAAAATAAGCCGCCGATTGTATTGAAATATATTTGGCGTTTGCCCTTGGCTTTTTTCAAGGCTTTGAGGGCATCTGTATAATATTTGATAGCTTGGTCGTTTTCACCCCGCAGAAAACTTAGCCAGCCCCAAAAAACAAGGGAATGATCTCGATATTTCTCAGATATGCGCTCTAAAGTTTGCTGTGCTTCTTGGATACAGCCCCGTAGCAGTAATTGTTCTGTGAAAATCAGTTGCAGATAATTTGAGTTATGTGTTCCATCTGTAGAGCATTCTTCTTCTAGCAGTGTAAACACATCTTCGGATGCAGACAATTTTAATGCTGAATTGAGGAGGGTACTAGAGATGCCGAGTTCATATAATTCCTGTGGTAAGGTGTTAAACCAATCTGCATCAAAGGGGTTATTGCATATCTGCTCGAAGATATTTTCTATGGAGATTTTTTCTTCACTATCACCGTATTTCTGATAATCTTCAATTTGCTTATTAATAAAACTAGGGTCTTGACGATAAATACCTATGCGAATTTCTCTAATACATTGGCGGAGACTGTAGAAAATTCGATAATCATGTTGCCAGTGAGTGCGTATGGGTAGCTTTAACTCCACTGCTATGACTAATATTTCTAACTGTCCAGTTTGTAGAGCATGACGAGTCGCAATTTCTGTGAGTAGCGGATGGCATTCAGCACCTGTCTTGCATTCCTGTACTAACAAACCTGCTTTTAATAATTTATCGAGTTGGTGACTGAGGGTTTTTATCTCAAAAAGTTTGTTGTTTTCATCTAAGATGTCAGCTTGACTGAGACAGATTATGAATGATTTTTTATCTATTGGCGCATAAATTACTGAAAGCAACTGAATGATTTTTTGGGCAGAAGGCGATAGCTCGAAGTATTTTTTAGCGAGTTGAGCTTGTAATTTTGTGGTATCAGGGGCGAAAGTAGTCATATTATTAATTAATTTACTTCTTTAAATAATTCCATTAATTTGCGTTTACGCTTCAACTACCTTTATTTCCTAGTTGCGTCGCTACTAAATAAAAATACTTAGCCCTTGGATGATTTTCGTGCCGATTTGGGCGGTGTGCGGTGTTCGCCAAAGTATTTCTCACTACGATAGCGTAACCATACCCGCAATGCTTGCGGGATTTGCTGTTTTTGTTCTTTGGTTAATGTGTTGTAGAGGGCTAAAGCACGGTCTCTTTCACCCCGACAAGCAGCATTATTATGAGCATCCCAATAACTGCGGGCTACTCGAATCCGGCGACAGACTTCTTTGATTAATGAATCTCCAGTGAGTGGAGGGTCTGGCTTTGCCATAGTCAGCGCGATAAATTTATAATGCGATAGCGTTCGCGGAGCGTGTGCTTTGCACTCAGCGCTGCTGCAAAGCAGGTCGCCACAATTTAGAATCATTTGAGCAATTATGATTGCAGTTAAAAATTGTGACGCTTATTGCAGGTTCATAGAGTATTGTAACAATTTTCTAAGGGACTTTGAAAAAATAAATTATCCGAATAAACGTTAGCGTAGCTGTACCACTCCAGACACAGAGGACACCGAGTTAAGAGACTTTGAGAGACTTCGCCCTGAGCGTCAGCAGCTCGACTGACTTGTACTGAGCCTTGTCGAAGTAGCTTCGCCGAACGTCCGAACGGCTTTTTGCGTTAGGTGATTGAGTATTTGGCGTTGCTGATTTCAAATATGAATTTGTTTCACGCATTAGCGTAGCAAAGCACGAAGTGCGTTAGGCGCAAAGGTATGAAGAAGAAGAAAGGTCATTTTGGCATTTCATACTTTGATTCAGCAACGCCGAGTATTTTTTTATTTGGAAGTCCCTAAGCGATCGCTCGCCCATAAACTTCTTCTAGCACAGATACCAATTCATCTATATGGGACGAAGTAAATAATCCATCTGGCCCCTGTGGTGTAATGTCCGTAAATGGAGATTCGTAGAGCAGCGCCGCATCCATTACGCCGTGTTCGGTGAGGTAGTCCACAATCATATTTGCAAACTCAATTTGATCCGAGTTAAACTGCTGGACAGATAGAAATTGAGCCAGTTCCTGTTTTGCTACCTCACGGTCTAGCCCCACCAAGGAGCGCACAAACAAACCCAGACCTTGTGATTCTTCCTTAGCCCGGAGAATATCTTCTGTCTCACCGACACCACTCTCTGCCAGTATTTTCTCTAGTTCAGACAAATCTGAGGCGGTCAGTTGCTTGTTTGTCCGCAGTTTAAAAATGACTAGATGATCTTGATGTGACCGCAAGAAAGCCCGTGCTTTAGCTCGGAATTTCTCAAAGTTATCCGATGCTGTAAAACCAGGTAACTCCACTATGATTTCATCCCCCATCACATCCTCAAAGTCGGTGTAAATCGGTTGGCGGTTCTGTTTCTCAATCAGCTTTACTAGCCCCCGTAATCGTTTGCGTAATACTTCCAGCATTGGCAATGTTACATCTTGCCACCACTCATCGGTTTGTATATCCTGAAGTAGAGGCAACTGTGACTTGACTAAGGGGATAGCTGATTTCTCTTCTAATAACCCAGCAAGTGATTTTACCTGTTCTCGTAAACGCTCAAAGCTAGGTTGCGATAGCGTTCGCGGAGCGTGTGCTTTGCACTCAGCGCTGCTGCAACGCAGACGCATTACTGCCAATTGTAATTTCAGCACGAGAATATCAAACCGCTTGATTTCTTCGGCTTCTGATGCCAATTGAGAGGGCAAACCGGCTACTTCTTGGCTGAGTGCCGTAAAATCTTCGTCGGAGAGCGATCGCCAAGCTTCGGAACTTGTATATTTCTCTACCAATCGCCGCTTGGGACGGACTACGAAGTTTTCGCTATTCATCGCCGCCACTTCTGTGTGCAGGAGATTGGCTACTTGGCGGCGCAATTCGGCATCAGTTTTTGGTTCTTCATTGGCGGCTAGAGGTGCTTTTAAACTGCCTCCAAGTTCGCTCAGGCTGTCTGTACCAACTTTCTTGTCTAACTCTGCGATTAACTCCAAGCGGGTGGTAAATAACTGCTTACCCAAAGATTTACCGATGGGTGCATCAGTGGTTTCTGGATGATGCTGGAAAAACTCCAGATTTTGGCAATAGTCGAACAGATAGAAAAATTGCTTATCTTGTCCTAAACCAAATAAATCGGCACAGCGTCGGGTTCCTCTTCCTACCATCTGCCAAAACTTGGTTTTAGAACGTACAAGTTTGAATAGTACCAGATTAACAACCTCTGGGACATCTATCCCAGTATCCAGCATATCTACTGAGATGGCAATGTGAGGTTCTTTATCTGGATGGGAAAAGTTATCAATCAGGTTTTGGGCATAAGTGGTTTGGAAGGTAATCACGCGGGCAAATTCACCTTTAAAATGTGGGTAGTTGATATTGAAGCGGTCAGCGATGAAATTGGCGTGTTTTTGATTCTTGGCAAAGATGATAGTTTTGCCCAGGCGATCGCCTCCAGCTACTTTTAACCCCCTGGTCATTAGATGGGCTAGTACCTTGTCTACAGTATCTTGATTGAATAGCCACTTATTGACTGCTTCTGGTTCCACCCGCTCAGGTGTGTTGCCTTCATCATCCCATTCCAAAGCGTCCCAATCTTCTCTCTCGGCTTCCGAAAGTTCGTGATAATTAATACCCTGTCTTTGAAACTTGAGCGGTACTGATACAGCTTGAGATGTGACAAGAAAGCCATCTTTGACGGCATCTTCTAGTAAGTAAGCATCAGTCGGTACACCGTTCTCTAAGTCAAATAATCCATAAGTATTGCGGTCGATTTCATCCTTGGGTGTAGCGGTTAGTCCCAGTAAGAGGGAATCAAAATAGTTGAAAATGTTGCGGTATTTTTGGAATACCGAGCGATGAGCTTCATCAATGATAATTAGGTCAAAATGCCCGACACCAAACCGTTTCTGACCGTCGCGGGTATCGTCAATCAGCCCCATCATCGTGGGATAGGTGCAACCAAAGACCCGTCCTTCTGTATCTTTCTCTGTAACTAAATTGACTGGGGCGGCATCCGGGAGGTGTTGCTTAAAGACATTGATGGCTTGATTTACCAGGGCTACACGGTCGGCTAGAAATAAAACGCGTTTAGCCCAATTACAACGCATCAGCATTTCTACCAAAGCGATCGCGGTTCTAGTTTTACCTGCACCTGTAGCCATGACTACCAACGCTTTGCGGTCTTTATCAATCTCGAAGGCTTCGGTAATGCGGCGGATAGCACGAGTTTGATAATAGCGTTCGGCAATGCTAGGCTTAATATTGGCTGCTGCTAAAGATTTGCGGGTAGTCCGGCGCTGGATAAATAATTCTAACTCGGTTTTTTTGTAAAATCCTTGCACCTGTCGCGGTGGATAATTGCTATCATCCCATAGCCAATGCTCGTAACCGTTGGAATAGAAGATAATCGGACGCTGACCAAATTGGTTTTCGAGACAATCAGCATAGAGTTTAGCTTGTTGTTGTCCGATGCGGGGGTCTTTGCGGGTACGCTTGGCTTCTACCAGCGCCAGGGGTTTACCATCGTCTCCCCAGAGTACGTAGTCTACAAAGCCTTCACCTGATGCGTTGGGCATTCCGGTAACGGCAAATTCGCGATCGCGGGTTTGGTCGAGTTTCCAGTCGGTTTCTTTGAGTAACAGGTCTATGAAGATATCGCGGGTTTGGGCTTCCGAATAATCGTGAGTATCTGGTTGGCTAGCGCTGGCTTTTTTGGCTTTGGCTACCTCAGCCCGTAATTGCTTCAGTTCTTCATCGAGTGCGTTTTTGTCGGCGAGAAGTGTGGAGAGTTTTTCATCGCGATCGCGTAATTGGGTTTCTAGTTTCTGGAGTTGCTCTATAGTCTGTTTAGGGACTGGTGCGGTTTTGGGAAGTGCATCAAGTTGGAAGGTCAGCCCTGGTGCTGGTTTACTGCTGCGTCCGTAGGTGTGTGCTAACCAGTAAGCCACGTGAAACAATTCCCGGACTGCATGGATAGCATCGTTGAGAGGAATCGGTCTGGCGCTGTGGACTGCTTGATTACCAAGTTTAATTATCACCCGTGCCTTGTTAAATACTGCTTCACCGACCAAGATTTTAAAGGTAGGTTCGTGAATTAGGGCGCTCAAGTTGTCTTGATAAGGCAGTTCTAGAGACGTATCATGTTTATATAACCAGTTTACGGTTAACTCCAAAGCACGACGAGTATAAAAGCAAGCGGTGCGAGGGTCTGGATGTACTGCATCGACTGCTTTTTGGGCTGATTCGTAGATTGAGGAGAATTCAGCTTGAAGGAAGGTAAACTGGCTCATGAATTGAATAAAGCTGTGGTCAAGAAAAGTACAGCCTAATTCAGTATAATGCGGTTTTCAAGCAATGGAAACAGTCTGCGCCTCCGGTAGAAAAGCCAGTACAATATTACTTAGTACAACCGTAAACTCAAAAAGCCTATTCTATAAATTTTTCTGAGTTTCCCTCACCCCGTGTATTTCTATGAAGTAATGGAAGTGTTTACTAAAAACTAATGAAACTGAATGGAGAGATTAATGCGTAAACAAATCATCGAATATACATCTCCACTAGATGCGCTGATTGCCCTGACTAAACAGTTAAATACCTATGAAATAAAGTACCAAATGAATTCAGAAGAATTTTTTGCCAAATATAACCAAGGAGAAACTTCTGACGATGAAGTGTTTGTCGAATGGGCAGGAAACTATCAGCATTATCTAGCTCTACACCAAGAGATAACAAGCAAACTCAGAGATGTCGCGTAAAATTATCCAAGTCTATTTAGATGAAGTTGAGCAACTTTTACTCAACTGTTCTAATACATATATTGAGGAATATAGTGCAGTTATTTTAACGACAGAAAGAGCTAATCTCCGCATTAGGATACGTTTCGCTCTCAGATATTTACTAGCAGTCAGGGAAGCATTTGTTGTTGTAGATAATCAGATTACATATATCGATTACCGCTATCACTTTCAAGATGAGCAAAATAGTCTAATTTTTCGTTATGACAGTACACCGCACTTTCCCAACTTGTCTAGCTTCCCGCACCATAAGCATCTTGTTGACAATGTAATTGCTTGCGAAAAGCCACATATAGCCGATGTTTTACAAGAAGTGAGGGAGTTTTTAAAGTAGAAATAATGTGTTGAGCGAGGTGCTTGCTTCCCAAAAATGGGGTAGGTATGAGTCCAAGCGAGATTGTTAATGAGTATGAGCTTACTGAGATACAGGTAAGAGAAGCTCTGATTTTTTATACAGTAGATAAGGGGCAAATTGACGCGGCGATCGCTTCTGAGCAATCGTTAGAGATGGTTAAGTTATTTTCCCCTTTGGTGATAGTTCTGTAAATCGCTGTCTAATGACCAGATGAAGACTTCACTCATTGAGAAGAGATGACACGACTTTTCAAATTCCTGAATGATGCCCAGATCACCGAAGCTTGTTCCTTCTTGCTTCTGAGGAGCTTTGTTTTTACCTGCCAAATCCGGGAACTGGTCAATCCACAACAATATTTCTTCTGTGTTCGGGAATATTGTAGGTTTCCAGGGGGCTACGCCTGTGAATGCGTCTTTCACTTCTTTCACAAAACGTAGGGCTGTTTTTCTTCGCATTGTGCCGTCGCCGTTTTGGGCAATGTGGTTGCCTGTTTCGATTATAGTCGCCATTGGCAACAAAAAAGTACAGTCTGATTGAGCATAGGTTTTAAAATCTTCCAGAACTGATGCCCTATGCTGATTATAGTTAGGGACGTTGAGTATTTCCAGGAATACGCTGGTATCTATCAGGCAGATACTACTCATTTTCGTACTCCTGCAAACGAGACAGCCAGGCCATAGCTTGCTGTTTTCTGTCTTCGGGTGTGTGCGGCGACTTCACGAACCGATCCACTATGCCAGCAGTTACCAGTTGACCAAGTGGCCCTTGGGATATCAAGCCTGGAAATTCATACATATCTCCCAGTCGTACAAGGCGGCTATCTCCTTGTTCTGGATTGCGGAAACAAAACACTACATCACCCAGGGCTGCATCGGGTAAAGCATCCATTAAGGCTGGGTTGTGGGTAGAAAGCAGCACTCGTAATTTACGCTGTTCGGCAATATCTCGGATGCTGGCGAGGAGATGCTGGGCGCGGTTGGGATGAACGCCGTTGTCGATTTCCTCGATGACGACTAAACTACCTTCTGTAGCTGATAGCATGGCTGCTGCGATCGCTAACACCCGCAATGTCCCATCTGATAACAATGCAGCTTCACAAAAACGCCGGGTATTGCCAAAGGTTTCTGCTAGTTGTACCATGACTTCATCCCGTGGGCCGAAAAGGAAATCTAGCCCATCTATAGCCTGTTCTGGTAGACTTTGGATGAAGTTGAGAATTGCCTGTTGATTTTCGGGTTGGTTCTGCCATAAACGATACAGGACGCTGGAAAGATTAGTACCATCTTCTTGTAATCGCTTATCAGATTTGAAGCTGTACTCGCGCATTCTGGCGGGAACGGGATCTAGAAACAGGATGTTTTTTAAGACTCGTTGATATTCGCGGACTGTCTCAGGAATAATCTTTTGGGAGTTGGGATACTTGGCTCTAAAATGAGCCGGACTATCTAGTTGCACGAATATAGCCATTTGATCGCTGCACGTTATTCGTGGTTTATTCCTCCCTTTGGTAAAGTTGTTATATGCAACACCAACATCAGTACCTACTCCTTCTGAAGGCTGGTCTAGGTCATATAGCGGGACTTGACTTGTGGAGCCAACAATTCGCTCACTACTGATGTGCAGTTCTCCGTCACGTACATTCAGGGTTATATCGAGTTGGTTCCAATCATTTGAGTCCAAACGGCAACCGATGGTAAAATTTGACTCTCCGCGATGGCACAAGTCATTTACTCGACCGCGCACTACTCGGTCTGCACTATTTACGGCATATTGAATGCTAGAAAGTTTTTGTCCTTGTGCTAACCATGACAGAAAGCGCAAGCCTTCCAGGGCGTTACTTTTACCTGCGGCGTTTGCACCTATTAGCACGGTAAGCGATCCCAGGGGTAAACGGCTGGTACTGTAACTTTTGAAGTTGGCGAGGGTAAATTCTGTCAGCATGGCACTCATGTCATAATTCTCCTCTAAAGGCTCGATGTTGCAGGGAGGCAAAAAGCGCATCGAGTTCTGATAGTGAGGCGCGATGTGATGCTTTGAGTTTTTCTACAGATTGGATGCGGCGGGCAAATTCTTGTTGCAGGGAAAGCGGGGGAAGTGGAATTTTTATTGTTTTCAGCTTGGTTAAGCTAAGAAAAGTTCTAACAGTATCAGTAATCTTCTGATTAATCTGATTCTGAACAATAGAGGTATTAATGCAAAAAGTTAGATAAGTTGCGTTAACTTTTTGCAAATCTGGAGTTATTTTATTAAAGTTTTGAGACATGATTGCTCTTGGTAAGCTACTAGGAATCTGATAGGCTAGACCAGAAGAACCCACAGCTACTACTACAATATCACCAGGCTTTACTTCACTACGAGCAAGTTCTTTTGCTTTCTCCTGACTTATAAACTTTAAGGATTCTAAATTTAAGCGATTTCCTGTTACGTTTAAGCCTCTTAATATAATTACCCCATCATCTACATAGTGCTGAGAAGTAAGATTGGAACCGAATGGACCACTTGAAAGTGCGTATTGAGATTTAGCTGCAACCTCTTCAATTGTTGCAATATTAAAATTATTGACAGAATTGCCAAACATTTCAAAAAAAATGGATTGGGTGAGGGTGTTGAGTTGCGCGATCGCTTCCCGTCTTTTAGCCCTGAGTTCTTCCGCGCGATCGAGTATCTCTGCAATTCGTTTTTGTTCTTCTAAGGGCGGTATGGGGATTTCTATTTCTTGAAAACGTCCTTTTGGCAGAAGTGGTAAAGTGGTAGAAGCTCCTTGATGTCGAATCAGGGATTCAAGCGTCCGACAGTAATGAAATACATATCGAGGAAAAACAATATCTTTGTTACAAACTAAGGCATTAATCTGTTGATTAGTTGCTAATTGCGTTCCAGAAAAACCTACTTTTCCGATGGTTGCACCAATACAGCAAACTAAAACAGTTTCAGCAGGTAAAAGTCTTGCTTGCTTTGCTCCATCAGGGGAAAGGCTTTTAGGGCTTTGCGTAATTGACTCTACTTTACCTAATTCTGCTGGTCCTATAAATGGGATAGAGCCTCCATAATACTCAGGATGGCTTGTTAGTGGAGTTGTACCTGTAACAACCTCAGCTACTTCTTTGAAAGAAATAATTGGCCATGAAAGGGGAAATTTATGTCTCATCCCAGCATCTCCTCCAACTCCTTTATCACAACTGCTTTTAGTGATGGTAAAGAACGCTGAACCGTTGCCCATACCACCGCCACATCAACTTGCCAATATTCATGCACCAACATATCCTTCATACCTGCTATGGATTTCCAAGGTATATCTGGATACTGTTCACGCCGCTCATGAGGAATCTTTTTAACAGCTTCACCAATAACTTCTAATAGCTTCACTACAGCTAAAGTTTTCTCTCTATTTAATTTAAAAGCTTCAAAACTAACACCATTTACAAAAAGTTCAATTTCCGTAATAGCATCTAGAATATCTTGTAAAAATTCCGTATAACTACGCTTCATATATAGATAGCCTCAGACAAAACACGGTCACGAATCCGAGGTTTAAGCCCATTCTTAGTGACAATATCTACCTTCAACCCAAAAAGCTGACTTAAATAATCCCTAAGTTCCACCAACATAATAAAAGTCGGTGCTGTTTCATAATCAACCAAAATATCAATATCACTTGCTTCTGTTTGCTCACCCCTAGCATAAGAACCAAAGATCCCAATTTCTGTGATTTGATAATTTTCACACAGCGATTGCTTTTGTAGTGATAAAACTTGTCTAATTTCATTAATATTTTTCATCCTATTTTATCCCTGTAAAACTTCAGCCGCAGTTAACTGAAGATTATCAAAAATGGAAGATACAATCGGACTTTCTCCCTGATAAACGCGCTCATCATAAAATCCCTCTACCCATTCCAAAACCGTTACCTTTTGGGCGATAGGATCAACAATCCAATACTCAGCAATTCCCCTGGCTGCATACTCAGACCGCTTATAACGATAATCCCGATTTTCCTGATTCGGACTCACCACCTCAACCACCAACAAAGGCGGCGGCATATCCATCAAAATCAGCGATCGCGTAGCTTCTTGCATTACATTGGCTAACTCCTCAGAATAAACCACCACATTAGGCACACGTACCCCTACCTGTCGGCTATGAACAGCTACCTCTGCCTTCATCCGCAGCTGATAAGATGGAATTCCTAATCGCAAGAAACAAGCAACCAAAAACATCGCTATCCTTTGATTAATATCACTTTCCGAAGGCATTGGAATTAATTCTCCATTTTCTAATTCATATAAAGTATCCGTCCCATCGTCATAATTAAGGAATTCTTCAAAGGACATCTTTTTAGCGGCTGCAACTGTCATTGCTTTTTCTCCCATAGTTAGCTTGTATTAACTATTTTAACAATGCCTCCAAATCCTTCATCCCCTGCTGAATCTCGGTTTCTAGCTTGGCCAAATCAGCCAGAATGTCTTGAGGTGCGCGATGTTCCACCTCTTCATGCACCACTTCCTTGTAACGATTCAGGCTCAAGTCATAACCCTGAGAAGCAATATCAACCTTGGGGACACAGAAACTCTGAGCCGTGCGCGATCGCTCTCGTTCCGTAGTATTCCGCAATTGCCAACGACTCAACACATCCGGCAGATTATTCTTAATATGTTCCTCTGCTGTTAACTCCGCCGTCGGGACAGCACCTAACTTCTCCTCAGCCAGCAAAGGCGCTCTTTTATCGTCCAAACTCCAGCCATCAGCATCCACATCGTAGAACCAAACAAAATCAGTACCACCAGAATTAGTTTTAGTAAATAGCAAAATCGCCGTAGAAACACCCGCATAAGGCTTAAAAACACCACCCGGCAGAGAAATCACCGCATCCAGCTTCTGCTCCTCCACTAACAGACGGCGCAGTTCCTTATGTGCTTTAGAAGAACCAAACAGCACCCCATCCGGGACAATTACCGCCGCCCGTCCCCCAGGCTTGAGCAATCTCAAAAACAAAGCCAGGAATAGCAACTCAGTCTTCTTCGTCTTAACTATCGCTAACAAATCCTTAGCCGTGTTTTCATAGTCCAAAGACCCAGCAAAGGGCGGATTAGCCAGCACAAGAGTATAAGCTTCTTCATCACCAGAATGCTCCTGTGCCAAAGAATCCTGATAGCGCACATCCGGGTTTTCCACACCATGCAGCAGCATATTCATACTGCCAATCCGCAGCATGGTATTATCAAAATCGAACCCGTGAAACATCTCATGGTGAAAATGTTGCTTCAGTTTGGCATCGCGGAGAATTTCCGGGTGATGCGATCGCAAGTATTCATTCGTAGCCACCAGAAACCCGCAAGTCCCACTAGCCGGATCACAAATCACATCGCCTGGACTGGGTGCAGTCAGTTCCACCATCAGCCCAATAATGTGGCGCGGCGTGCGAAACTGCCCATTTTGCCCAGCCGCAGCAATCTTACTCAACATATATTCATAGAGGTCGCCTTTAGTGTCCCGGTCTGCCATTGGGACACCATCGAGCAAATCTACGACCTTAGACAGAAGCGCTGGGGTGGGAATTGTGAAGCGGGCATCCTTCATGTGGTGGGCGTAAGTCGATTCATCGCCGCCCAAAGTCCGCAGGAAAGGAAAAACATGATCATTAACTACCGCAAACATCTCCGGCGCGGCCAAGTGCTTAAACCTCGACCAACGCAAATCATCATAAGCACGCTCTTTGATATCTTCACCCTCTGGAAAAATCCGCCGTTCCATCGGGCGCTTGAGTCGGTTGGCTTTGTTTTCTTCCAGGGTATGTAAATCGTCGAGGCGACGCAGAAACAACAAGTAAGTAATTTGCTCAATCACTTCCAGGGGATTGGAGATACCACCCGACCAGAAAGCATCCCAGATTTTATCGATTTGACTTTTAATTTCCCCTGAGATCATGTTGTGTTTTTCTTATCAGTAGAGTGCAAGTAACAAAGTAAGCAGCGCCAGACCACATTTTATCCTCAAGTATAATTGCCGCCAATGGGGTCATGATTGAGATGTGCAGCAGCTTCTAGCATAGAATATTTCGGCGTTCCTGAAATAAAATCTGAAATGCCTTCGCTCTAACCACAGCTATCACCGCAGAGCTTTACAGCAATTTGCTATAAATTGTGTTCTAATCATCATAGTAGTTTTCTTGATGATCACAGATGTAGTATTTTAAAATCCGACATCAAAGCATCGTAAATTCAAAACCGAGATCGATACCTCAAAGCCTTGCAGCAACAACTAAATTGCTCTGCTACTCACCCTCTGCTTTCAGTGCAGCCATAACCGCAAGACTGTACAGCACTTTGTTGTAACAGTGTACATTTTCCCAATTTCAATGTCGTATTTTAAAATCCGACAGAAAAATCATCTTATGAAGCAGATAGTTCTTTCACTTATAGCTAATGCCGGTGGTGTCGGCAAAACCACACTCAGCGTACACATTGCCTATGAAATGAGTCGGCTGGGCTTTGATGTCGCAATCATCGACTTAGATCCACAACGTTCTTTGGATGTATTTTGTGGATTGCCTCCGGCTGAAGTATCAACCACTTTAGTTAAAGTATTATCAAAAGATTTCCAAGGAGATTGGGATTTGATTTCGGTTTGGGAACAATCAAAAACTCAAGTTTGTCAGGGACATCCACTTTTAGCGGAAATAGCCAATGAATTAGTTATCCGCAAACGAGGAGAGTATACATTAAGCGATCGCTTAAAAAAATACCCTTTGCCCCACAATCTAGTAATTTTGGATTGTCCCGCTACTTTAGGAATGTTAAATGTTAATGCTTTAGCTGCCTCCACCCATATATTAGTTCCCGTGCAATTGGAAATGAAAGCCATTTCTGGTTCAGCAGAATTAGTAGAGTGGTGTATTTCTACAGGTGATGAGTTACAGTTAGAACCTCGCCCACCGATTTTAGGATTTGTGCCAAGTATGTATGATGATACGGTGGCAATGCACAGACAATATTTAGAACAATTGCCAGAAATTGCCGAACATTTACATTTAAAGCTTTATCCTAAAGTTCGCAACTCCAACGAATTCAAAAATGCCAGCGCTCATGGCTTACCTTTACAAAAATACCGTCCCAAACATCCTGCCTGTAGAGATTTTCAGCAAATAACAGATGATTTGACAGCTTTAATTCAGGAGAATAAATAATCGTGGCATTGCCTAAAATTGCTCACAAATTTAGCGGCGCAATCCAAAAAACAGACCAAGAGCAAAAAATTGCTGAACTGCAAGCCGAGATAGAAAGATTGAGAGCCGCCCAATCTCCAGATTTAGAAAATGAATTGCAAGAACTCCGAGAACAGTTACAAAATCAATCAGGAGAAGCACAAATTGATTTAGCTCTCATCGATCCTAATCCTGATCAACCTCGGCAGACAATTACACCAGAACTAATACAAGGGAAAGCACGGTTACTCAAAAAACATGGACAAATTTCAGCAGTCATTCTAGTACCACAGGGGAATGGTCGTTACACCTTACTAGATGGACAACTCCGGACTGAAGCAGCTAAATTGCTGGGTTGGTCAACTATTCGTGCAGTCATAGCGGCAATGCCTAACGACTTAGACCAATCGGCATTACTAACTTTTCTTGGCTTTGAAGATTTGAATCCTTTAGATAAAGCAGAGGCAGTATTTAAAGAAGTAATCAAGTCTACTGATTTGGAAATGGATGAAGTTGCCACAATATTAGGCACGGTGATTAAAAGAGTAGAGAGAGATGGCAAGAATAAAGAACTAGCAAAGTTAACGGCTGTTAGCGCCGATGAACAACAGCAGGGTTTAGAACTATTGGGGATTACGGGTAAAGAACAAAGTTTACTACAAGTGCTGCTAGAGTTGGGATTAAATCCGAGTTCGGTGAAAGCCAATCTCATGCCGATGCTATACCTGGCTCCAGATTTAAAACAAGCAATTAGGCAACAGGGACTCAAAGGCGCTCATGCTTTAGCCTTAGCAACTCTTTCCGCCAAGACACTAGACATATCAGAAAATCAAGCAGCCTCTGAACGGATGGCGGCCACTGATGAAGTCTTAAAGAAAAATCTGACAGTAGCAGAAACTCGTGAACTCATTAGAAAAATTAAGACCAAGTATTTGAAGTCACAGAAACATGAGTCAAAGGAAATAAAAACCATACTTCTAAAAGTTAATGGAATTTCTGAAGATTTACTCACCAGAGCTAGTAGTAAACAACTTCAGGAAATGCGCTCTCTATTACAGCAAAAATTAGCCGAAGTTGATAAAGTCATTGCTGTGACTGATTGACTCAGGAGATACCAATAATTTAGGGATCATGGAAAAGCTGACATTTCTACCATCTTTAATAACAGCACTAACAGCGCTCACACTTACCAGTTGTAGCATCGTGACTACTGAACAGTATGAAGCTACAGCGCTTACCAGTTATACCTGGCAAGTGAAATATGCCAATAATTTAACGAATGCACCACAGCCACGGGTTGAAACCTTTGCAAATGCTTCAGTGCTAAATCAGAATGGACTGAAACCATCAGCAGCAGTTGTTGGGCCAGATGACCGGGGTTTGTGGTGGCCAACTGTGCCACAAAAACCAAGTGTAGATGAAGTGGAACAACGCAAAAAACCTCAAGAAGAGGCAAGTCAACCTGAATTATTGAAAGATGTCAAATATCAACTGACTTATAAAGAGGGTGAGCAACAAAGAACACTACCCACCAACTATGAAGTTTACCGACAGGTGGTGAAAGCATACCCGTCTCGAACACCTTTGGAATTGACTTTGGGCGTAAATGATAATTCAGTTGAAAAGGCTGAACCGATAGCCAAGTAAGGCTTACGCAATTTTTGAATTTGTGGCAGGGCGACAGAATATTTGAGATATTTCTTGTTGAATTGTTCTCCATCAGATGAAATCGCAGGCGAACCATAAGCTATTTATGTGTGTTCCCGCATTTCTCACAACTACAGAGTTGGCATACCCCAGAATCTTTACCCAGAAGATATTTCGGGTATTTTTGACAGGTTATTTTTTGATGCAGTCTGAAAAACCGGAATCTAGATTTTACAAGGGTTTGAGAATTGTATGGGCAAATTCAGGTTATGTGGCGATCGCTCACGCCTCATATTTTTAATATCCAACTCCAATAATTGCATTAAATAGTGTGTAAATATTCACAGAACTCCTATAAATTACTAACTAAAATTAATTTGGGTTACAAGTGGGCGTTGTGTGGGGGTTAAATATACCCCAAAAAAAGATTAGAGACTTGCATTTATCTCCTTTAACCCCTAAGTACCACCTATACATACCCTATGCAGGAGTCGTTTAGGGTATATATTTCTAAAATAAAATAATTTGGGGTATATATAGGGGTTAAGCAGGGGGTAAATATACCCTAACGCGAGAATTGAAAATAATTGAAAATTTAGCCCCTATATAGGGTATATATAGGTGATGCTTAGGGTCTTTTTGTACCCCACTGCTTTTTGTACCCCACTTGACCTCCATGCCCAACATTCACCCCTTGCAAAAAATTTTTCCAGCAGGATTCGATAACGGTTACGGCAGCCTGAAACTTTTTGTCGATGGATTTGAAGTCGTTCGTATCCCCAGCTATATTTCCACCGCAGAGATGGAAGATGTTCCAGGAAGAATAATCTTAGATGGTGCTGCTTACACCGTCGGAGAATCTGCGTTTCGTACAGGTTATCATTTTGATCGCAACACTGACCATAACGAAAACAAAATTAAAAATGCACTGTTGATGTTACTCGGTGGATTAGCACATCTGCCACATCGTAAAGCTTGGCATTTAAAATTAGTCGTCAGCTTACATGATATCGGACTAGCAGAAAATTTAAAACAAGAACTCAACGGAGAATATCAGCCAATCTTGGCAGGAAAAAAATCCGATGTCACCATAGAAATTCTCAAAGTTGTCCCAGAAGGAATGGGTGCATTGTTTGGGCATCCGCTTCCCCCAAAATTAACCGTCCTAGATTTTGGTAATGGCACCACACTTTATTCTCGTTACAACCAAGGAAAGCGAGAAGTACACACCCCCTACCCCGCAGGTGTAGAAGTTCTCATCGAAGACATTGCCGAAAAAATGAAACGTCTCAACGGCGGGAAAATCGGGAACGCCTCCCAGATTCGATTTTGTTTGGAAGGAGGACATACCAGATACAGTCGTGACATAGACATCAAAGAGATATACAGCAGTTGTCTGAAAGATTGGTATGAAAAATTCTTGAAAAAACCCGTAGGTCTGACACTAGATGCCAAACACCAGGGAGATGAAATTTGGGCAATAGGTGGAGGCTGCTTGTTACCGGGATTGAAGAAACTATTGGAGAAGAACGGGTTCAAAATTCTGGACAATCCCGTAGAAGCTAATGCTTGTGGATTGCTAGAGATGGCAAAAGTCATGATCAACAAAAATCTCTAGCCTCCTGATTGACCTTTTTTGAATTGATTTGACCGCCCTTGGCTTGAGCTATGGGGTAACGATGCACGAATTTTGAATCAACAAATTTGAATGGGAGCGAAGCCAATGACCCCGGAAAAAGTTCGGATTAAAGATAGCTACCGAGAACGTATATTTGCCGAATCACAGCAACTAGATAAAAGTTACCTAGAGACGCTTTACTTTATTATTGATTGCTATTTTGCTTTCAAAAAGGGTGTATTCCCCACACAACAAGTAGTTACACAAGTTACACATACCCCAGCTTTCAACCCGATGGCTACAAATCCCCGCCCACAAGACCAGCCCTCTGCAACTCCGTCACCACCGGAAAATCCCCAAGATTCTGATGGCGAAACATTCACCCTGGATTTTGATTTGTGACGGTAGAAACAAGTTTTAGCGTGATTTCAGGATTTGCAAGGTGATTGGGCTGAATACTTGGGAGAATTTGTCTTTGTCAGTCAGAGAAAAAGTTGTGAAGCAGCCGGGAGTGCAAAGTGATTTCTAAGTCAATACGGTTCACTTAACGAAATTATAACGGCTGAAACCATCGAAATTTCGTTATCCATAGTGTCTGAAAAACCCTTAACTGAACGGTATTGATTTCTAAGTCTCTTGCTCCCGTACCGTTCAGAACGCTTCTCCCGTCAGGGCTTTAGGTGATTTCGATAATAAAAATTACAGTGTTGCTGAGTGCAAATATGAATTAGCCGGGCTACGCTAACCCCCACAGAGTAAGAGTTTGATAGATGGAATCTGGCAATTTCATACTATAGTTCAGCAACGCCACAATTACTACACAACATCATCCCATAGTAGGAGGGGATAGCTGTTCGCCTTTCTAATTGGTAAATTTTTTCTGATAAATCACCTTAGGGACTTCCAAGCAATAAAATCACCAAGTACGTGAATAATAATCATTATTAGGTGGGGAAGGAGAAGCCCCCGCCTGCCGCTTCTCCTTCCCCTTTTTGTAGTAAATTTAATTAGGAGAAAAATTTATGGGTGTTTGAAGTCAGAACTTTGAATTGCCAACACCAGAACAGACAGTTGAAGAATTAAGTGTTGATGGTGGGAACATCCGCATTCGGACTCAATCAGGTGAAATATGTGCGTGGCTTGGCTATAAAGCGATTAGCTTGCATGATCTGGGAATAGTGGGAACTTCATTTCAGGATAATCCGGTTGTGATTGATTGGGTTAATAACCAGCGACTTGCTAGTACAGTTACTTGTATCGGTGATGGACATGATGGCATTTGGAACATTATTGACCAACTAGCACCTGATGTACAACGACGAGAAGTGCTTGATTGGTTCCATTTAATGGAAAACCTCCATAAAGTTGGGGGTTCACTTAAACGCTTGAAACACGCACAGGCTCTACTTTGGAAAGGCAAGGTTGAGGCAGCTAAAGCCTTATTTACTGATTATAAGGGGAAACAAGCACAAAATTTCTGCCATTATCTCGATAAACATAGCGATGCCTTCGGCGGGCTACGCCTACGCATCATCAATTACGAATACCATCAAGCTGAACAAATTTGTTCAATTGGTTCTGGGTCGGTTGAATCTGCCGTTAAACAAGTTGACCGTCGAACTAAGATTTCTGGAGCGCAGTGGAAGCGGGAAAATGTACCTCAAGTGCTTGCCCATCGTTGTGCCTACCTTAATGGATTATTGTCTGTTTAACACGCCTTAAAAAGTGAGATGCTCCCCTTCTGGCATGACGTGCTTTTGCATTTGATTTCGCACTGCTTCTTCAATCCCTGCAAGATTGGTTAGCTTTTCTGGTAGCGTATCTTCGTACAATATTTTAGCGATCGCCTGAATATGTTCTTGAAGTGCTTGCTTTTTTTCTGGAGTCATCGGTAAGTAAATACACTCGTTTCACTTATTCTGACTGATTTTTTCCCTCTTTGCAAAAAAGTGAGATGCTCCCGTTCTTCTGCCTTATAACGCCCCTTTGCCGAATAATTATCTACACAAGTAATCCCACTACTTAATTCTTTAATTCCTTTACGAATAGTATTTCTATCCCATCCCAATTCTTTTTGAGCCAGTAGTTGCCCTCCGTAACCTAACTCCATCACAATTTGTGCTTGAAAGCGCCGCATTGCTGCTCCTTTGAGTTGGCTTGCTGTATCTAAGAATAATTTTTTGACTGAATCAGTTAATTCTATCAACACTTCAAACACCCATAAATTTTTCTCCTAATTAAATTTACTACAAAAAGGGGAAGGAGAAGCGGCAGGCGGGGGCTTCTCCTTCCCCACCTAATAATGATTATCATTCACGTACTTGGTGATTTTATTGCTTGGAAGTCCCTAAGGTAATTTAATTAAACAATACTTACTATAATTCCCGCTAACTGTTTAGTTTAAATTGGGAGGCTCAGGATTATTTAGTAAAGATAGAAACGAATTGGCCAAAATAGCCGCTTGAGTGCGATCGCGTAAGTTCAGTCGAGTCAGAATATTAGTAATATGATTTCTCACAGTCCCCTCAGAAAGGCAAAGTTCCTGAGCAATTTCTCGATTACTGAAGCCAGTTGCAATCAAACACAAAACTTCCCGCTCTCTGGATGTGAGTTCTGCAAGTTCAGGTGGTGGTTGTTTTGGTGCTTCTGTCTCAGATGCGGGTACAACACTCAGCATCTTTTCTAAAATTCCGGGGCCAAAGTGAGTATAGCCTTTGTAAATTGAACGAATTGCTGCTGCCAGTTCCTGTGCTGGCGTATCCTTTAGTAAGTAGCCCTTCGCTCCAAAGCGCAATGCCTCTGAAATGTATTGGGTATCGTCAAACGTTGTCAAAATCAAAATCTTCGTGTTTGGAAACTGCTGACATAACTTTTGGGTAGCTACTACCCCATCCATTACAGGCATACGGATGTCCATTAATACAATATCAGCTTCAGCATCTCCTCCATAGAGGCTTTCCATCAGATGGATTGCTTTTTGACCGTTTTCCGCTTCAGCCACTACTTGTAAATCGGGTTGAATCTCTAATAAAGTCTTCAAGCCACGACGTACAATTTCTTGGTCTTCGACAAGCAACACCCGAATCATAAATTACATGATTAAGTAGGATAAATATTTACTAAAGTTTAGTCTTGAGTCCAGATAATACCATTTAATGAAGCAACCGTGAAATTACTAAACATAACTTGATAATAATGAACCACGTCAATCACTTTAGTTGTGGGAAGATGGCAGTAATTTTACAGCCTGCATTTGGCTCACTGAAAATATTTAAATAACCTCCTAACGCAGTCACTCGTTCCTGCATTCCCGTCAGCCCAAATCCCCTAGTATTTTCGGTTACTGGAAAACCCATACCATTATCTTGAAGCATTAGTACAGTGTCAGAATCACTACTGTGAATTTGAATTGTGACTGCTGTTGCCTGAGCATACTTGCAGATATTAGTTAGACCTTCTTGTAAAATCCGATAAATCGTCGTGTTGATTGTATGGGGCAAGTTGGGTGATATATCAATGCTGCATTCTGGTAAGATGTCGGTGAGTCGATGAAACTCTTCTGTCAGATTAGCGATCGCTGCCTCTAATAGTTGACCTTGTAATGGCTCAGACCTAATTAATGCCACAGATTCACGTGTTGCTTTCAAAGCCTCTGAACCTAGTTGTTTTGCCTCTAGTAAACACGCATAAGCCTTGTTTGAATTATCTGGCCACAAAGCCAAAGCCGCTTCTAGTTGAATATTGAGTGCAACTAGCGAATGTCCCAATGAGTCGTGAATATCACGAGCAATGCGATGGCGTTCTTCCACAGTCGCCATTTCCTGAATTCGCAGATTCAGTTCCCGTTCTTGCTCTAATGCTTTGAGCAATTCTGCCTCGGCTTGCTGTAAGCGGTTATTTTGCTCTTGAAGTTGTGCTTGTAATCTGCGATTAGTGAGTTGCGTTTCGATTCTGACAAAGACTTCCTCAACTTGAAAGGGTTTGCTAATATAATCTACACCTCCCACAGAGAATGCTTTAACCTTATCAAAGGTTTCATTTAAAGCACTGATAAAAATCACTGGAATTTCATCGGTTTGAGCATCTGTTTTTAACTGCCGGCAAACTTCATAGCCATTCATGCCTGGCATAGTAATATCCAATAAAATTAAATCCGGCGGTTGAGCTTTAATCCCGATCAAGGCGATCGCACCATTCGTCACACATCGCACCTCATACCCCTGTTCAGCCAGCATTTTTGACAAGAGGCGCAGGTTATCAATGGTATCATCAACAATGAGGATATCTCCCTTGTGTGAGTGACTGCTATCCATAAATTCATTTGGTATTAAGATTAAAAAATTAGCCTTGGCAATATCGAGCAATAAAGAGAAAATACATAGATAAAATATAACACTCTTGGTATAATTTAATTAGACATCTGGTGAAATATCTAATTTTGTTGTATCTTGATGAGGATTGCCCATCTTTGGTTATTTTTTATCAATACCGTTAAGATAGCAAAACTTTTCATGAAAACCATCAATGAAATAAAGTCACAGAATCAATTACCAGTTATTATTACAGACCAACAAGGGTTTATTACATATATAAATGAAGCCTTTAATACTGTTTATGGCTGGAGTTATGAGGAACTTCTGGGCTTACCTCTAGAAGTGATTATTCCCCATAGTATGCATGATTCCCACCGACTCAGTTTTTCCCGTTTTGTGATGACTGAAAAAGCTAAAATTCTCAATCACCCTCTTTTATTAAAAACTGTGACAAAAGAGGGTATAGAAGTAATTAGTGTGCATTTTATTACAGCAGAAAAACAAGGAGAGAATTGGTTTTTTGCAGCCACAATTTCTCCTTATGAAAAGTAACAATTATTGCTCAATTCGGTGAGATGTATGGAGAATGATCCTGCCCTTCAGTTAAACTTACTACGTTCAACTTTAGGAAAGATGGAGGTAGCACTGGGAGCTATTGATGATGCGATCGCCTGGACAGATGAAGACACTAAGGTGCAATGGTGTAACACAGCTTTTGATCGTTTAGTTGATAGACCTCATATTACAATTTTGGGCGGGCCACTAATTCAGCTACTACCACTAACACAGCAGGGACAAGTAATTACAAATGAAATACATCCAGTAGTGATGGCGCTGCAAGACCAATTAACAGCTACTGAATATGAGTTTCAAACATCTCATCAAACGATAATTTTGGAAATTTCCGGCTGCTGTATCAAATTCATTACAGGAGAAAAATGTGCTGTTTTAGCGATTCGTGATATTACATCTCGTAAACAAACAGAAGCGGCACTCCAGCAGGCTAAAGAAGCAGCAGATGTGGCTAACGTTGCCAAAAGTCAGTTTTTAGCAAATATGAGTCACGAACTGCGAACTCCCCTGAATGTTATTTTGGGTTTTACACAGTTGCTGACTAGGCATGGTTCTCTTGATCACCAACAGCAAGAATATCTGGAAACCATTGCCCGCAGTGGCGAACATCTGTTGAATTTAATCGACGATGTACTAGAAATGTCCAAAATTGAAGCTGGTAAAACCACATTGAATCCCACCGGCTTTGACTTACAGTATCTGTTGGACACACTGCAACAAATGTTATGCTTAAAAGCTAAATCGAAAGGATTGCAGTTAATTTTTGAACTGGCTTCTGACTTACCGCAATATATTCGCACTGATGAAAGTAAACTGCGCCAAGTTTTGATTAACTTGTTAGGCAATGCCATTAAGTTTACCCAAGCAGGTAGTGTAATTCTGCGAGTCCGACGAAACACAGAAGAAATAGTACGCCTGTTATTTGAAGTTGAAGATACAGGCCCTGGAATTGAATTAACAGAACTTGAGCGTTTATTTGAACCTTTTGTGCAAACTCAAACAGGTAAAAACTCTCAAGAAGGAACTGGACTGGGATTACCCATTAGTCAAAAATTTGTGCGACTGATGGGCGGAGAGATTACAGCCACCAGCAAAGTAGAGGTAGGGACAATTTTTCAGTTTCATATCCGCACCCAGGAAGTGAAGGCTGATGAAGTGCAGACTCCAAAATCTAGCCGACAAGTGATTGCTTTGGCAGCAGAACAGCCAAAATACCGAATTTTGATTGCCGAAGATAAACCAGAAATTCGCCAAATCCTGATTAAGTTACTGCAACCAGTTGGCTTTGATGTCCGAGAAGCAAGTAATGGACAAGAAGCGATCGCACTGTGTAATAATTGGCATCCTAATTTAGTTTGGATGGATATGCGAATGCCGGTGATGGATGGGTATGAAGCCACTAAACTTATTAAAACAGGCAGTGATTCACCTCCAGTCGTGATCGCTTTGACTGGCAGTGCTTTTGAAGAAGATCGGATTGTCGCCTTATCTACAGGTTGCGATGATTTTGTCCGCAAACCATTTCGTGCCGAGATGATTTTTGAGAAAATGGCTGAATATCTTGGTGTTCAGTATATATATGCAACAGAAGAAAGCAAACTACTGACACAGCAGCAAGCGGCGGTTCTCTCTACCAATGAATTAAGTCAGGCGATCGCTCAAATGCCTAGAGAATGGGTAGAACAATTGCATCAAGCCGCAATTCGAGTCAATGCTAAACAAATTGGACAGCTGATTAAGCAAATTCCGCCGTTACAAGCTGCTCTGGCTAAGGCGCTGACTAATCTAGCCAATGATTTTTCCTTTGAAGAAATTATTAAATTAACCCAGTAAAAAAGAAATCCACCTACACGGGTTTCAAATTCCTAGAATCCTTACACTACCTAAGATGACAAATGTCATAGCTGAATCATGACATTTATTCGATGTGCGTTCTGATAAATCTTAGTAAATTGAAGAGAAAAATAATCGAGGACAAAAAATGGATTTCCCTTTAACGATTAAGCAACAAAAACTGATTACTCTGGTGCGTGAATTGGGACATGAAAAATTTGCGCCTCGTGCATCTTGGTACGATCAAACAGCCTCTTTTCCTGTTGAGAATTATCAAGATTTACGGGAACACGGATTATTAGCACTCACAATTCCTGAACAATACGGTGGATTAGGTGCAGATTTCCCTACTTATTGCTTAGTTGCTGCTGAAATAGGGCGCTACTGTGGAGCAACTGCCCTTACCTATAATATGCACACTTGTTCACTACTCTGGATGGGAATTTTAAGTAATGATTTGCCTATGCAAGAATATCAATGGGTACAGCATCAATACTATCGTCAAGAGCATTTCCGACGGGTAGTGGAAGAAGGAGCCATTTATGCTCAACCTATTTCTGAAGAAGGTGCTGGTGTATCATTAGGAAAAACATATCAAACCAAGGCTCGTAAGGTTGATGGGGGATGGATTATCAATGGCAAAAAAGTCTTTGCTTCCCTATCAGGAGCAGCAAATTATTATGGTGTAATTTGCACAAACGCAAAGGAAAATGCCACTTTAAATGATTCACTCTATCTTGCTATTCCTGCAAATACAGAAGGCGTAAAAGTTGTGGGAGATTGGAATCCAGTCGGCATGAGAGCAACGGTTTCCCGCACCCTCCTTTTTGATAACGTATTTGTTCCAGACAATGCACAATTGTTGCCTGAAAATTTGTATTTTCAGATGACCAAAATTTGGCCTCATATGTTTTTGACACTGACTCCAACATACGTAGGAATAGCCCAAGCTGCCTATGATTTTACAGTTAAATACCTCCGAGGTGAAATTGCAGGAGTAGCTCCTATTAAACGGCGACAAGATACGACTAAACAATATGCTGTTGCCGAAATGTTTATTAAATTAGAACAAATGAAATCTTTATTTTATCGAGCTATTCATGATGCGAAAGCTCATCCCAGTAAAGCTGAAATGCTGCGTGCTTATGCAACTAACTATACTGTAATGGAATATGCTAATGAACTGTGTAGTTTAGCTCTGCGGGTTTGTGGAGGACAAGCTCTGCTCAAGTCTTTACCTTTAGAACGACTTTATAGAGATAGTATTTGTGGTTCAGTGATGAGACCTTGGTCTATTGATCGCTGTCTGGAAAAATTAGGTAGAGAAACCTTATACGAAGTCGGTGAAACAGATGAAAATACTACATTTATGCCAAATGTTTTAGTTACCTCTAACTACCTCCCCGCAAGTTAACTCTAACCAATTTTCAACTCAGCGCTGCTGGGTCATTTTCTGTCGCTTAGTCTAAACTCCAGTATGACAGATATGCTCAATTACCAATCATAATTTTAATCAACCCGCTCCTACTGGTTTTATACTCAGCACGGGAGCGATGCGATTTTGTTAGATCGGGTTTTAATTCTCAATTAAATTGCCTAATTCTCAATAAAAACATATTTTCTGCCGCGATCGCACCCCTAAATAGGTGATTTAGCACCCGAAATTTAAGCACCTCACAAAATCGCGCTGCTCCCCTCAGCACTTTGCTATATGACAAATGTCATACCTGAGTCATGACATTTATTCGATGTGCATTCTTATAGCCTCAGATTAAATTAATACTATCAACGCAGACAGACAGAATGTTAAAAAGCATTTTATTTGAAAGTGTGTAGCCTTAAATTATCATCACAAGTTGCCAAGAACTGAAAAATTTTGCTCTCGCAACTGGGAATTTTCAATAGTTCAAAGAAACAAGAGAGAATAATTCATGACCGTAACATATAATAAACCACTGACTCAGCGTAATACTAACTTTGGTTTGCCGCCATTATTTGTTGAATGGATGCATTCGTTTGATCTGGAAGAAATTTTGTCACCAATCCGGGGTTTGACTGCGGTGTGGGCAAAACGGACTTCTCCTACTAACGCATCCCTTGATGATTTGGGATTAGCTTGTATGGATCTTGCCTTGTGGTGTTTGTATCTTGATGATTATTTCCAAGAAGATTATAATATCGTTTTTGAGAAATGCTCCAAAATTTTGGATGGTCATCAACCTGCACCGAATGAAGCAAAACTATTTCACGCTTATGCCGATATCATTAACAGGGTAGCCCACCGTGGGTATGATATGCAATCTTACTTACAGGCTAGAAAAGATTACTTGCGATGCAGACTCAAACTACACCTTTATGGAAGGACTAATCAAAACAATTTAAGTTTTAATGAGCTTTTTGAACTTCGACAAGTAACAGTAGGTCTACACTTTTGGACATCTCTATGGGAAATTTTAGGAGACTTTTATCTTAATCCAATAGTGCGAGCCATGCCTGAAATCAAACCTGCTATGCGTGCAGTGTCGTCTGTTTGTATGCTTTATAACGATTTGCACTCTTTAGCACGGGATATCGAAGACAAAACTCCCAATCTTGTCATTCTGTACATGGCTGAATATGGCGGAGATATTGCCAGCACTACTAAACACTTTGAAAAACTAATCCAGCAAGAGGCTAATACCTTTCAACTTGCATCTCAATCAGTTCTAAACATTTCTTCTAGTGATCATATCCGGCAGTATTTTAAGCTGCTAGACATTGTATTTAATTACCATTACATACCCGGTTTGATAGCAAATGACAATCCAAAGCGGTATCAATTAAAGATGAGTAATTGCTAAAGATTCTAATTAATAATTATAGTTGGTCAAATCTTACTAATTCAGCTTTTTTAGTCATAGATACTGCATAAAAGATGGTGCAAGAATTTCAAGAAATTTACAGAATAAAAATTGCTAAATGACATTATTAGCTTATCATAAAAAACGGCTGTTATCCCTTCAAATCTGTAAATTATTTCAGGTAAATAACCTTAGTTAATTTCTTGAAAAACCATAAAAACAATGCATTCATTTACATTTCAATCCCAAAAAAAATTGGTTTGGTTAGCGACTCTAAGTACCCTTTCTTTTTCCATTGGCAGCTTTAGCCTGTCCCAAGCCGCAGTTGCCCTAACAACCACGGAAGAACTCAATCAGCTAACTACAGAGTTTAATACCTTACTCGATCAAGAAATTACTACTTTGAATGGGACATTACCAGGGAGCAATATTTCACTTCTCGATGTGAATACTCTCTTCGCTGATATCCTACCCAACGAGCTAACAACAACTTATCAGTCCTGCATCCAAGGACCTCCCCTAGCCAATGCTGTTGCACCCACCAGCATTTGCTCTGATCCAGAAAATTTCCTTTACTACGACGAAATTCATCCCACCACTACCGTCCATAATCGAATTGCCGATATTGCGATCGCAACTTTAAGCCCAGAAGTTCTCAATCAAACTACTAAACTTATTCTATTTGGCGATAGTCTCAGCGATGTGGGAAATGTCTTCGGTTTTTCTAACAGCACTTTCCCATTTCCAGTTGCAGTTCAGGGATCTCTGATAGGGGAACCATTATATGCATCAGGTGCATTTACCAATGGTCCGATTTGGTGGCAGTACCTGACAAACCAAATGTTGCTAGAAGAACCTGTTCCTTTTTACGAAAACGTGATTACAGGAACTTTTCTTCCCTCTATCCCCGACGAAGGGGTTAACTTTGCTGTAGGTGGAGCAACCACTGGCATTGATAATGCAGGTAATGCCCAAAATCCGCCTTTTTCATTCGATTTACCAGGACTTCAGGATCAGATCCAAGCATTTGACAGCCTCTTGGGAGTGGGCGGAGAGGCAGATCCAGATGCTCTTTATGTAGTTTGGGCAGGAGCTAATAACTTTTTAGGAGCTTTCATTCCAGAAGATCCAGCTAATCCCTTTGCCCCGTTCCAGGATTTTACAAAAGACCCGACTTTGCCTGTCAGTGATATTAGTGCCGCCATTGATAGCTTGTATACTTTAGGAGCAAGGAACTTTCTGGTGGGGAACATATATGACTTAGGTGAAACGCCTCTAGGCAAAGAATTAGAAGCCATAAATATGCCTGTCCCCACCTCAGTACCTGAACCTAATCAATTAGCCGGAATAATTACTACTTTAGGGTTGATTTTATTTACTCCCGGTTCGCCCATTTTTTCTAGAGTTAGAAATCCGGGCTAGGGGGTAATTGAGCCAGGGGTTACAGTTATCCGATTGGTCATTAGTAAGAATTTCCGCCCTGTTTACCTTAAAATTCTTGTGGAGTGGGTATCTCGCCCGCTAATGACCAAGGACGGGCAGGAATGCCCGTCCCACAAGATGGAATGTACTTTTTTCTGGTGTTCCCTTACATGGGGCCTATACCACGAATATCTGTATTGCCAGCATTCGTATAAAATTCATAGTCACCACCAGGATCATCAATTTTATACAATGCTGGGGCAAAACCATCTTGTGACGTATTATACAAAAGGTAATCTGTTCCGTATTCACCTGTCTTCTGAGGCCCTAAACTTTGTACTTTAGGTTTTCTTGTACTACTAAACGGGTAAAAAGTCTGTGTGAGGTCTGTATTATTTGTGATATTAAATCCACCAATATATACAGATGATTCTTCACAACTTAGCTCCTGCAATAAATGCTCGTTACAACTACTAGAAAGAGGTTGTACCTTTGTCAGTTGTTTTAACATAAAGCTGCAAAACATCTTGTTTAGTACCTTTATAAAAATAAAAAGCTTTAAATTAACTAACCCTTAGCTAGATAAGCTAAATAAACCTTTAGACTGAAGATATATTCTATTATTTCGTTCAATCAAAATACAGTAGAGCCGCAGCGGTTAAGTATTCATTATCAAGGTTGTAGAAAGCAGCACGTCTTGTCAAATTGTTTTTGTGTATACTCAAGTAATATGTATAACTTGTAACACTTAATGTCCTCTACGTCTCTGTGGTGTGCGCTACGTGTAAAGTGGAGCTTATGCCTACGACACGCTACACGAACACTTTAGTGATACGTTTATTTGGATAATTTAATTGAGCAGTATTGAAAGTGTAGTTTAAAAAGATGCAAATTCTGTGATTCTGAACTCCTGCCATGTTGGATAAAAAAGAACACCTATTCCGCAAAAAGTCTCTAGAGCAGTTATCTTCCCCAGAACAGCTAGATCGGGTTGTGCAGGTCGTCAAACCACAAGACTGGCTACCATTGGGTATGTTAGGACTTCTGGTGAGTGTGGGTTTACTCTGGAGTGTGTTGGGAAGGCTACCCATGACGGTAACAGGTCAAGGTGTGCTGATTAATCCCCGACGAATTACGCAATTTCAATCACCAATTTCTGGGCAATTACAATCTCTTAATGTCCGCGATGGTCAATGTGTAAAAAAAGATGACGTGTTAGCAACAGTTGATCCATCTCAAGAGCGGCAACAACTCCAACAACGACAGGAAAAATTAACTCAGTTACGACAACAAAATTTAGAAACTCGTTTGGTGAGAATGCAAAGGACTACTTTAGAAAAAGAAGCGATCGCATCTCAAAGAGCTAGTTTACAGCAACAATTACAAAATTCTCAAACTCTAACTCCTATGTTACAAAAACAAGGGTTGGTAGCAATTCAAAAACAGCAAATTAGCTTAGAACAACAGTTGCGTGATGCTCAAGAAATAGTACCAGTCTTTGCCAAGAGATTGCAAAATCGCAAGCAGCTAATTCAAAGTGGGGCTATTTCTGAAGATACCTTACTGCAAGCAGAACAAGAATATCGTCAAGCATTACAATCCATCACCAACATTCAAGCGCAACTGCAACAGTTACAACTCCAAGAAGTAGAAACTCAGCAAAGATATCTCAATAATCTCAACGAAATTACTAATTTACAGGCTGAACTAGAAGAATTAGCAACTCGCAATCAACGATTAGAACAAGAAAATCTAGAAAATACTCAAACCAGAGATAAAGAATTGCAAGATGTGCAACGAGAAATTGCTCAACTAGAACAAAGAGTTGCCAATAATAGCCAAATTAAAAGTCCCCACGCCGGTTGTATCGTCGAACTTACTGCTACGGCTGGGCAGGTAATTGAACCAGGAACCCGTTTAGGAACAATACAAATTGCAGGTTATAAAAATGAAAGTTTAGAATTAGGAGTAGTTTATTTTGCAGTTGAAGATGGTAAGCAAATTCAACCAGGAATGAAAATTTTAGTCACACCAGATACTATCAAACGAGAAAGATTTGGCAGTATTGTGGGTGAAGTGGTCGCTGTTTCTCCATTACCAATTACACGAGAAGGAGCAACTTCTGTAGTTGGTAATTCTGAAGTAGTTAATCAATTAATCGGACAAGAAGGCGGCAGAATTGAAGTCATGGCCAAGTTGAATTTTAACCCCAATACCGTTAGTGGTTATCAGTGGTCATCTTCCAAGGGTCCGAATACTAAGTTAACATTAGGGACAACAGTTACAGCTAAAGTAACAGTAGAAGAAACAGCACCAATCACCTTTTTGCTCCCAATTTTGAAAGATTGGAGTGGAATTAATTGAAGCCTTTAAGCTATGTAGCTTCAATCTAAATCTCTAGAATCCATATATAGTAAACGTTTAAAAGACTAGTATATTCGGATTACTAATAAAATTTTCAATTTCTCCGAAAACAGCATTCTCGTATTTGAAGGAAAATACAGGAATGAGAGATGTTCATTCCGCAACAATTAAGGAATCATACGATGAAACTACAAAAAACCCAAAAGTTAAGCAAATTAGAGCAAGCATCTACATCGTTAAATCAAATCGACGATTTACATCAAGTTATCGGTGGTGTCGTCACTTCCGTACGCGATCCGTCAAGGACGGGAGGAACTGGTACTACTTGCACTGACGGGCTTGGAAGTAGTCTAACTGTAGCGAACTGCAAACATCCAGCGATAAAACTGCAAACAAGGCGATTTTGAAAC
>NZ_CAWUDG010000034.1:0-38224 GCF_963920885.1 Anabaena sp. CCY 0017
GCCCTAGCAGCTTTAGCTAATAGACTGCCACCAGAATTACTACCAGAAGCACTGGTTGCGGCTGAACAGATTCAAAATGAGTTTAGTCGCGCCAATGTCCTAACTGCCTTAGCTAACAAACTACCCGAAGTATTACCAAAAGCACTGGCTGCCGCCAAACAAATTCAGAATGAGTCAATTCGTGCCAATTTCCTAATAGCCTTGTCCGACAAAGTGCCACCAGAGTTATTACCGCAAGCACTGGTTGCTGCTGAACAGATTCAAGATGAGTTCAGTCGCGCCCGCGCACTAGCAGCCTTGTCCGACAAACTGCCAGGATTATTACCAGAAGCACTGACTGCTGCCACACAGATTAGAGATGAGTCAAGTCGCACCTTTGCACTAACAGCCTTAGCCGACAAACTACCACCAGATTTATTACTAGAAGCACTGGCTGCTGCTAAACAAATTCAGAATGAGTCAAGTCGTGCCGATGTCCTAATAGCCTTAGCCGACAAACTGCCAGGGTTATTACCAGAAGCACTGACTGCTGCCACACAGATTAGAGATGAGTCAAGTCGCGTTAATCTCCTAACTGCCTTAGCTAACAAACTACCCAAAGTATTACCAGAAGCACTGGCTGCCGCCAAGCATTTTCAAGATGGGTCAAATCGCTTCAATCTCTTAACTGCCTTAGCCAGCAAACTGCCACCAAATTTATTACGCGAAGCACTGGCTGCTGCCAAAGAAATTCGGAATGAAGAGTATCGCGCCAATGCACTAAAAGTCCTAGCTGACAAACTGCCGCCAAATTTATTACGCGAAGCACTGGACACCATCAAACAGACTCAAGATGAGTGGGGTTACATCTATATCCTAAGTATTTTAACCAAAAAACTACCAGACCTGTTACCAAAAACACTGGACACCATCAAACAGATTCAAGATAGGCGGAGTCGTTCCCAAGCCCTAAGAATTTTAGCAGATAAATATTCAACGGTATTACCAGAAGCACTGGTTGCCGTCGAACAGATTCAAGATGAATTCAGTCGCGCCCAGGGTCTAGCAGACTTAGCTGACAAACTACCAACAGAATTGCTGCCACAAGCACTGGCTGCGACTAGACAAATTCAGAATGAGGAGTATCGCGCCCGCACACTAGCAGCCTTAGCTGACAAACTGCCAGAATTATTACCAGAAGCTCTGGCTGCGGCTAAACAAATTGAGAATGAGTCAAGTTGCGCCAATATCCTAATAGCCTTAGCCGACAAACTGCCACCAGAATTGCTGCCAGAAGCACTGGACATTATCAAACAGATTCAAGATGGGCAGAGTCGCGCCAATGCCTTATATACCCTAGTCGACAAATTGCCACCAAAGCTATTACCAGAAGCTTTTGCTGCGGCTAAACAAATTGAGAATGAGTCAAGCCGCGCCCAGGCTCTAGCAGCCTTAGCCAACAAACTGCCACCAGAATTACTGCCAGAAGCACTGGCGACAGCCAGAAAAATTGAAAATGAGTCAAGTCGCATCCAGGCTCTAGCAGCCTTAGCTCTACCTTTATCTATAATGACAAAAACATTACTTTTCCCTAACTGGCAACAGACACTTCATGAGCTATCTCTCCATAATCGCCAGAATTTACTGCAAGATATAAAAGAATTAGTTCCAGTTATCTTTGCGTTAGGAGGTCAGTCCACAATAGCAGAAGTCAATTGTGCCATACAGGATGTAGCGCGATGGTGGGCTTAAACAAAAATCCTTGTTAACAGGAACAGTTAACGAAAGTGCCATTTCGTGTAATTGGTGTCATTTTTCATCTCGCCAAAACTCGCCACTGTTTCAAAGGCTGATACTACCTCTATCCTCTTGGCGAGTTTTATACTGTCGCAATTTGGCGAGATTCAGAATAGCTGATTAATGTACTCATCCAGGTCACTGCGTTTTATTCGCCAACCTTTACCAATCACTTTGGCTTTTAGTTCCGAAGCTGCGATCGCATCCTTGAGAAATTCTCTAGACAAACCAGTTAACGCCTGTGCCTCTGCCATCGACAACAGTAACTTATCGGCTACTGGTACTTTGGGCTGATTGTCATTCGTACTCAGCAGCCCTTCAATGATTGATGAGAGCTTATCAATTACACCAATCTCGCCAGAGGTTTTCACCAGTTTTTCTGTTCCTGGCTGATGCTCTGTCGCAATTTGGCGAGATTCAAAGGCAGGTTTTACAGTCGGTTGGTTTAATTCTTCCTTAAATGCTTCCAGTTCGGAGGAGTCAAAGTTTGCAGTCGGGCGAGTTTTTCCTTTCTCATACTTAACGCTGATTCGCCCCTGTTGTACATAGCGCTCTAGCGCTCGAACACTGACACCAAGAAAATCTGCTGCTTCCTGTTTGTTCATGAGATTAACGCCAAATATCGCCAAATTATATCATGCCATCTGGCGGTTTTTGGCGGGGTTAGAACATGATGGGGTAGCGGGCTAAACTAACTCCTTAGCTCCTTAGCAGGAATCGTCAAAGGTTGGACTTTTTGTCGCCGCTTTCCTTTAGTAGGTACAAAACGAATTTCAACAGCGTAACCAGCCCCCGAAGCCAGTTTAGCTAAAGTTTCAAATTTAGGAACCTGTTTACCAGATTCAATCCGAGCTAGCTGTGGTTGTTGAATACCAACCAACTCAGCAAAATCACGTTGATTTAAGCCACTAGCTTTTCTCAGAGCAATTACTCGCCTTGCAAACTGGAATTCCGTTTCCAGTGCTTCATATTCAGCTTTTACCTCTGGATCTGCTAGGACTTCATCACGGATAGAATCCCAGGAAATTGTGTTATTCGTCATTGTTTTTTACTCTTCTTGGTTTTATTGCCTTTTAAAAGAGAAGCCTTTTCTTGTTGAATTTTCTCTCGTTCTACAAAGTCCTTCATTCGTTCTTTAGCCAATTTCAACTCTTTTCTGGGGGTCTTTTGAGTTTTTTTTTGAAACCCGTGAAGCAAGATGAACTGCTTGCCAGTGTAGGCGAAATAAATTACGCGATAGATGTTTGTGTCTTGTTCTGCTCGAATTTCATAAAGCTTGTCCTCAAGATGCTTGACGTGTGGCTCTCCTACAGCTACCCCTTGTTCCTTTAAAAGGTCAAAAATATGACCAAGCCTAGCTTTTACCTTTGCATCCTGTTCTTTAAACCAATCTAGTACTGGAGATTCCTCATTGGCAAACTGATAAAACTCAACTTTCCACTCACTCACTTAATTGACTCTTCTGATAACGCTAATGTTATCATAGCTTTTCACTCTTATTCAACAGCCTTAAAGCTTTGAGTTAAACACTGCCCATTGCTTGGGACTGATTGCCTCAATTTCAGCCTTTCGCTGCTGTACTTCGCGGTTATCGTTGTCTATGCGATTACCTCCGGCAGAGCGTAGTCCATCGCCCTTGGTCAAACTATGGGTTTTGGCAATTTCACTAGATGCTATATCTACCCGCTTTTTCATGATTTCAAACTGCTTTTGTGTAGTCACTCGCCATTGGTCACGAGCGATCGCATCCAGCTTTTTACAGAGTAACAATTCAAACCGAGTATCAATTACACCCAACTGATTTAAATGGTAAAGTTTATCGCCACATTCGCACAGCTGACAGATAGGAATGCGATCGCGGTTATAGTCATAATTGGGAACAACTAACCTGACTAAGTGCGGCTGAATCTTGCCAGTATCCTGGCAGCAATAGCACTTCCAAGATGGCTGCCAAATTTCCTTATCCCCTGTCTCCTGTTCTGCACGGACTGGTAACGGCTCAAATTGTGGAAAATCTTCAATCATCATTCCTCCCTCAACCAGCTAAATTGCTTTGTCTCCCGGCACCATTTCACAAATTCATACTTTTCTGAATCGCCTGCGATGAACTGTAAGGGGTTGGCTGTCTCCTCAATAATTGCCAGCCAGTCACGGGTGCGCGGGTCATTCTCCCATTTACTGTTTTGCGCCGGGGGCGTTTTCCCCTTGGACTTGTACCACTGGCGTGATAATTCCTGCCAGTTCATCTCTATCCAACGTCGGGTAAGTGTAGGGGGATTTGGTAACTGCTTGGCCTTCTGTTCCCCAAATATCCAAAATTCCTCTCTCTCTGCTTCTGAGAGAGAGTCTGTAAAGTCTGAATAAGTCTGAATAGTCTGAAGGAAGTTGGAACCTTTACTCTGAGCAGGTTCTAGAGGTTGATTTTCTGGGATGTCAGAATCTATTCTGGGATTTCGGAATTCATTCTGGAATTTCAGAATATTTTCTGGGATGTCAGAATCCATTCTGGGATTTTGGAATATTTTCTGGGATTCCGGAATGGATTCTGGATTCTCAGAATCTTGCTGTTGTTGAGAATCAATAGTTGAATCTTGTTGACAAAATTCAATGATGATCTTGCCACTATTAATTGAAATCACCCCCTGGTCTTTGAGCTTGGCAAGGGCTTCATAAACACTACTTTGGGGAATCTGCCAACGCAGGGCTAATTTTTGAGGGAAAATTTCAATGGGGCGGTCGCAGTAAGGATTTTCAGAACGCAGCGCCAAATGCACAAATGCCGCATTATTAATCAGCTTGGCTTTGTGTAGTGCTATCAGTTCCGCTTTTTGGAGTGGGTAAAACTCACCTTTAACTTTTCCGTTGGCATCTCTTTCAGGTTTCGGTATCATACGAGTAGCTTCCATAGGCTAGTTAATGAGTCCCCAATCAGCGCAAATGCTTGGGGAGCTTGTTTCTCGGTATTTAGGCAGCACAAAACAGGGGTAACTACCCTTGTGGTTAGATATCAGTTTGCAAATATACAAAGCCAAAGCAAGATTTGTGTATTTGCAACAATTATGCGAAATCACCAGCAAGTATTAATAGATGCGGTAGTAAATACGGTTATTGAAAGGGGCATGACTGGCAAAACTAGGGTGTGAGGTGTAGGGGGGTGAAGAGAAAAGTGTACTTTTGTACACCCTGTTCCGAAACCAATAAGGTTCAAAACCCTACTAAATCGCAGATGTTGGTCTTTAATTGATGGTGGGTTAAAGTCCCCATCAATTACCCTACACCCTACACCCCATACCCCAAACCCTTCTTTTTGACTGGTAAGCAGATTGCTTTTCCATCTGGTTGTGACTTCTTCTCCAAAGTATGTCTGCATATTGCTCGGTATTTCTTCGCAATTGGTATGTCACCACTATGGACTTTCTTTTTTCAAAAAAGCAATCAACTTTATTACTATCTTTCCCTCGTACTAAAGTATTAGACCTTGCCCTCAAACCCTGATGATTTCGTTAATCGTCGTTTATTTGGGGATAAAAAAGTGAAAAATTTAACAATTCAATGGAGGCGATAGCAAAGCTAACGCCTTTAGGCGTATCGCGCGGTGTGCAGTGCCAGAGGCGATGCCGTTTCATTGTGCCGGAGGCGATCGCTTAACCATGTTTTGAAGTTTTATACCATTATTTATCATAAATTGGTTCAAAATTCCAGTTCTTGCCCCGGCTGCTGCTGGTCAAGCCTCTGTTGCTCTTGGTACTTTCTCCATGCACACAGGGTATAATTCCAATCTTTGCCTTTGGGTTTCACTCGCATGGCGTGATGTAACTGTTCCATTTCCTCCTAGTTTTAAATAGAACCACCCATCAGTTCGCTTGCTTCCTTTCACATATCCACTAAAGGTGTCTGTCGCGCATCTGAGATTTTGGGGTTTAAAGGTAGGCGTATTTACGCCGAGAGGTACTAGCTAATTCGGCACGATTGGCTCATGTGATAATTTCATGCTTTCTGCCATTATATTGATGAAATATTGAGCGATGGGATGAATACCCGAATTCATCATCGCGTTCTTCATATTGTTGAATCCAATTCTGGAGAAACTCGAATGTTTGTGCCTGCTCCTCGATTGATTTGAATTTGTGCGGCTCCCAAGGACGATTGCGGTTATTTTCAAGACATTTACTAATACCGGGATTTAGGAAATAGATTTCCGTCGAGAATTCGATAGCAGCTTTAATTAGCGTGCTGTAGCAGCCTTCAATTACCCAATACGGATTATTTTCTATAAAGTCTCGTAGATCCTTTGTTGAATCTTTTTGAGAACGCCGTATGGCAATTTGGTTTGGTTCCCAGACGATAGTATCGAGATCAAGAATTGGGATACTGAAGTCTTTACCAAGTTTATTTGCAAGAGTAGTTTTTCCAGAACCGGAATTGCCAAATATTAAAATTCGATACATTGTGGTGATTTAATTAAGATGCAGCCGAATGATTTCTAATTTTCCAAACAGCTTAAATTATTAATTACATAAATTTAGTCAAAAGTTGAAGAGGTGATTAAGACTGCTTCTACCTCTGCCAGTAAGTACCTCATGACAGAGGTATAAATTTGCTCGTGTGTGTCATCTTAACTCGTTGCCAGTCCCATCTCCCCCGAAAAAATCGCTCTCCCCCACACCCAACACTCGCCCCAAACAGGCTTGGTCAATGGTTTAAACTGTCTGTACTAGGGTATATACGTGGTATAGAGATGGCTAACACAGAACGCGAATCAATTAACTTTAAACTCCCCAAAACCCTCACCAATGCACTCCGCAAAGCTGCACGAGAACGTAAAACTACGGCTACCGATTTAGTGATTCAAGGCTTGCATCATATCCTGGGGCAAGTTCCTGGCACAGAAACAAGTGTAGAAACTCGTCTACACCATATCGAAGTATTTTTGACTCAAATGGCCAATGGACAAGATGCTGGTGTAGAAGATAGTTCAAAACAAAGACTTTCACTATTGGAGCAAAAGACCGAAGCCATATCTTTGAGGTTGGCACAAATTGAAGGAGCTATTTCTTTACTTGGACAGCGTTCTGCAACTCCTCAAAGAAGGCAGTCCTACCAATATCATCCACCGCAGTTAGAACTGCAAGCGTATCAGGGGGTAAATCTGGCTAAAAGATTGGGTGTGGATTTAGCTACTTTAGAGCGAGAACGAAATAATCAGAGTTCTAAGGACTTTGAAAGATGGTGCAGGTCGAAAGATCCTGGTTCTGTTGGGTGGCGTTTTGGTGACGATGGACTCTTCCATCCGATTAAGTAAACTAGCCACCACCATTTGCGGGAGCAGCAGCGCTGTACGCGATACCTTCGGCGTACCCCTCCGGGGAAGCACATAAATTGGTTCAAAATTCCAGTTCCTGCCCCGGCGGCTGGTGCTGCTGAGTGCGCCTCTGTTGCTCTTGGTACTTTCTCCATGCACACAGCGTCTCATTCCAATCTTTGCCTTTGGGTTTAACTCGCATGGCATGATGTAACTGTTCCATGATCATTCGTGCAGTCTCACTCCCGGCAGGATCATTGTCATAAGCCACTTCTACTGCGGGAACTGTTTGCAGAAATTCTACAGGCAGACTTTTGGGGCTATCCACTGCCATGTACATTGTCCTGGTTTTGGGTATTCCTTGCTCAACTTCCATTTCTAGAGTGGCAAATGACAGTGCCTCAATGGGGGATTGACACAATACTACTTTTTCAATTTCGCCTTTTGGTTCTCCTCCCAGTTTTAAATGAAACCACCCATCAGTTCGCTTGGTTCCTTTCACATATCCCTCAAAGCTGTTATCTTCCCCTTCTGTTACGTTTAAAAATGCACCAGTGGTTTCACCATCTAGATTCCGCATTAAGAACACGGCGTTTTGTTTCTCATCAGCGTAAATTAAACCTTGCTCATGAACAGCTTGCAGAAAACTGGGTAGTAATCCTCGTTCCTGAGTGAGATAATCTTCGACTTTACACCATTGACGCTCATCCGGTGCTGGGGGTACAAACTTGGGTCTTGGTTCAAACTGTGCAATTTCAGTAGCTAATTTCCGAAATTGGGCGATGATTGCCCTTTCGACCCCTTGTTTACCAAAGCTATCATGCAGCCATTTGTAAGCTTGCTGATCATTACATTGGTTAACGTGTATTACTAATTCAATTGCGCTACTACCGTTGAACAGACGAGGGGAAGCATTTGAGGATAGGGCATTGTTGGAAAATAATTCTTTCTCTTCCTGCTGCACCTCTGCCCCAACTCCCCCTGCTTTGATTGGAGTAAACTCATAAAATTTGGAATCATTGATATTGATGATGTGTCCGAGACCCTTCCATATCCCCGGCTGGTTATAGTCACGGTCTAACCCCAACTGCCAAGCTACATCCTCCAGGGGCAAGTCGTGTAGTTTTTCTGTCTGCTGCTGTAACTTGACAACTTCTGCTTCGAGTTGTTGCCGGAGTTTTTCGCTGGCGATCGCATTTTGAACAGATCGTTGCTCATGTTCAATGGCGCGTTGACGATCCGCTAATTGATGATCGAGTGCTTGTATCGCTGGGTCAGCCTTAATCCGGGTATAGAATCGCTGTGCTGTTTCTCCCAATATGGGTTCTAATCTTTCAAGTTCTAAAGTCAAAGGTTGACTATTTACGGCTTGGTAATATTCCTTAACTTTAGTGTGGGTGGCTTTACTGCCTTTGACCCCTCGTTCAATACCCAATGGTGCAAGAGCTTGAGCATAACTATCCTGCAATTTAGATAACTTGATTCTGCACTCTTTAGGTGAACCGCCAAACATTTTGTAATGACTGAGAAGATGGGCTTTTTCGTCAATCGGCACTATGTAAGCGTGAATGTGGGGAGTGGCTTCATCCAGGTGTAATTCTGCTCTTACGCATTTATCCCCGTAGTTTTCAATAAGCCAGTTCTTAGAGGTGTTAGCAAAATTCCTCAATCGTTGCTGATTCCATTCTCCCGCTAGTGATGGATTGTGTGGGCGAAAATATTCTGGGCTGGCACTCAAAAACATCTCGCTACACAACACGGCATCTTTGCGGGGCTTGTGTTTTGTGCAAGACTTAATTTTGAGTTTGACAATTTCCTCCAAGGGATGGTCAATGTCCCCAATCAACCTGATATTTGTTTTTTGTGGGTCAGCATTAGCAGTTTCTTGAAGTCTGGCAGTATGGGCTTCACTACCCCCCACATTGCCAAAAGATTTCAGCTTTACCACGCGTAAAATTGCTAAACCTGCCATCTGTTCTCAGTTGTATATTTACTCCAGTTTTCATGCCCCAAAGGGTAATTGTGGGTTGTCTCTGGGCGAGCATGAACGGGACGGAAATCTCACCCGTAGATTATAGAACTGTAGTGAGTACAGTTCTATTAAATTGCACCTGACACTCATGGGATGGTGATAGTCCTGGATTGGATACAAATGCGTCCCTTACAAGTATAACAAAATCCCTATTCAATGGTAAATTTACAGGTTTTTAAGGATAATCAATTCATCTGACACTGGCAGAGGTTGATTATTAACAGTTAATCACTAGAAAAATGGTGTTTCTGAGTCAATCTTTACCTGAAATTCCTATCAAAAATGCCTGGGTAACTTTTGAGTTTAAACTGGCTAAATCAACGTAATTACAAGGGTTTTGGCTTACTATATTCTCAACAATGGTAAATTATTGATAATCGTCAGGGGTGTTTCGGATTCACTCAACTTTTTTCAAAGGATGACACAACTCTTTTGTAACTAGAAGTAGCATAAAGGACTACAGAATAATTTGTGATCAGTTTTTTGAATTACTTTTGCAACATCAATGTATTATTAGATTCTCAATAATTTCTAGTTTGTTGAGAATACAGATTTACAGCTAGCTGGTAAGTCATGTTTTAGGTAAATTATGGCTTTATAACTAGCTGTTAGGTAATTATCAAGAATCGTAGAATCATGTAGGAGTGCTGGTTATATGGCACGACAGCTAGCTAGTAGGTGATTTTCTGGGCATAAAGCATCACTACATCTAGCTGTTGAGTAAATGTATTCTAAGATGCTATATTTATACGGGGAATCTACTGTTACTCTATATAAATAGTTGAGTTTTTGAAGCCAATTATTTTTTTTTGGATTTTATTTAGTTTTTATTTGATTTTTATTTGGCTGTTGCAAATGCAAGCGAAAATTTTTGGTGGCTGAAAAATTCTCAATTTAATTTTCAGCTTTTACTTTTGGGAAGTCTCACGAGATAACAATCTGATTTGATTTGGTAAATTCACTGGCGTGGTCAGGCTACTCTGAACGCACACGGGTCAGAGAAAATCTCAGATAGATGATAGATAGATGTGTACTAAATCTTGTAAGCGCATCTCAGAGGCAACCAAAATCAAATAGCAGTTCTAGTTGGAAATATGTAGAAAGATACGATAAATTGTTTTCAGGGAATATTTTAAATATCTGTATCACTGCAAGTAGAACTTTCCAGAAGAAGATAAATGGTATGAGGAAAGAAACAATTGTAATCAGACGCAATCCCGAAAGTTTAGATGGCAGGATAATTAGCTATTTAAAAAATGCTCCACTGCATGAGGAACTGGATTTTTCTGAGTTAGTTATGTCTACTCTCAAAGCACATTGGTTGCCTTTGGCACTGTTCGATGAGGGTGTACGTGGGGAGAAAATGAGGCAGATTGGCATTCAGGCGATCGCTAAATTAGAAGCACAAATCAGTAACATCCGGCGAATTTGTGGCATTGCTCCTGACCCTGTTCACACCATACCAATAGTTACTCATCAGACATCCAAAACAACATCAAACGATAACGCATCTACCTGGGGGATGATTTTAGATAATCAAGAAATAAATAACAACGGTCATAAAAATGCTCAAACCAATAATGAGGATAAGGCTGATGATAATTGGGATGACGATGACGATTGGGAATTAATGAATCTACCACAGACTGAAGAAGAGAGAGACGCTAATCGAATCATAGGTTTCGGACAATAAACTAGAGAAAACCATGACTGAAAAGCAAAATAAATCAAAAAATGTCTTGAAGCTGGTCTTGACTTGTGATTTGGGAGGCAGTCAAACCAAAGCGATCGCACAAATATATCCAGATGGTATACCTATAGTATTGGCAATGTCCCCAGAAGTTGCAGATGTGAGCAAAGGTTCAATTGAGCGATTGATTCAACAAAATCAAGTTTTTCAGGGCAACACCACTTGGTTGGGAATTGGCGAAAAATACTATATATTAGGCACTTTAGCAAAAACTATGTTTGCGGGAACGGCGGCGATACGAGATTTAAAGTATCAGTATGCGCTACCGAAAATTGTTGGGATGTTATGGCTGGCTTGTCGCAAATTTAACTTTGATTCTCCTAATGAGGTTTTCGTAAAACTTTTATTGCCTCCAGGGGAGTTAAATGATGGTGAATACTTGGCACAAGAGCTTAAACAAGTTTTAAAAACCGGAATATTTACGCCTACGGGGAAGCTAAAAGCTAAGTTACGTAATTTTGATGTTTCTGTTGAAGGGTCTGGAATTATGGCGTACCGTCGCCGTAGTATCCAAGATAAATATTTTCAAAAGAATATTGGGATGCTGATGTTGGGGTATCGGAATGCCAGTTTTTACCTTTCGGCAAAGGGCAATCCGTCTCTGGCAGAGTCTACCCAGTTGGGCATGAATTGGTTGTTAGAACAGTTTGTTGAACGTACTGCTGTTGGTTTATCCAAATATGATTCACGTTTGATTTGGGCTTTATTGGCAGCAGGTAAGGGCGATTTTGATGACCTACGTGCTTTATCACGTAAAACTACTGAGTCTGGTATAGAGTTGGATTTGAAGTTATTTCAAAAGGTATTGCCAGATGTGCGGGACGAGTATTGTCTTGCTTTACTTAGATGGATCAGAAATATTGCTGACTTGGATGAGATTGTGATTTGTGGTGGGACAACTGAGTTTGTTCGACAAGAGTTGACTGAACATTTTGAGAATGAGGGCATACCGATTGTTTGGAATGGCAATGTGTCAATTCCAAAGAAGTTAGATACTCTTGATTTGGGGGATAGAGTAACTGATGTTTGGACAAGTCATATTAGCCACATTAAAATGTTGGACAAAAATTTGGGTCATGATCGTCAAGGAAAAACTTTAGTCCCAACCGATAACCAGCCAACTTACTACAATGGCAAGGTTCCCGAAGAAGTATGGATTCAACAGGGTTTTATGCCCATGCACGAAGGGGTGTGATTTTTCAGCCAATGACGCTCAATTCTATATTACAGCGATCGCTGCTCTACCTAACGGCAAATCAAGCTTATTGATACTATTGTCAATAAATTAGTTGGTTTGAGATTAAATTCTTTGAACACCTCCTTAGATCACAAAAAACGTTAAATGTCTATTTTGATTGGGTTTTAGCTGTTTTATGAAATTATTTTTTTGACAAAACAACCTGCTCTTAAGAATGTTTTGAGTATATTTACTCTTGCTGAATGTGGGTTGTTAAGTACCTGTGCAAAATTAATTGCCTATTTGAAAATCCTGTATCCTATGCTGGATAAGCAACAAAGGTAAATTAGATGTGCAATTTATTTTGCATGACTACTTAACAATGGCGGTGAGTCCGCCGCAAGCATCAACTCTTGACCGAAGCCATTTTTGATTTTTGATTTTAAATTTTGGATTAAATGAAAATCTGAAATCTAAAATATTTGGTCTCAAGCCTCTGGATTCACGCAGAAGAAAAACAAAAAGTTTTCCATGTTTAAGCCTCTTCTTTATAAGGAGAGGTTAATCCAAAATCGTAAATCCAAAATTAAGTGACGCTCAGATATTCGGGTGCAAACCACAATTCTCTGCCGTCTGCAATCACCCTGCATTGTTCCCCATCAAAAGCAATCACCTCACCTGACAACCCATCAAAGCGTCCTCCAGCAGTAATCGTCACTGTTTTACCAATTAGATCCACTGTGGAATTTGATTGTGATTTTTGGCACTGTATATCTGTTAGTGCTTCAGTGGAATTTGATTGTGATTTTTGACACTGTATATCTGTTAGTGCTTCAGTGGAATTTGATTGTGATTCTTGACACTGGATATCTGTCAGTGCTTCAGTATTATTTTGATTGTCTACGTAGACAATACCCGATTGTCTACGGTCGTGTAGACAATCTTTATCCTCGCTATAACAGGTTTCTTGGTAGCATTCTGGGCTATTGTCTACATTGTCTACATCATTAAAGCCTTTTTCAAAGTTTGGTTTTTGAAATGCAATAAATCTTACAGAGCGTCCTTTACGTACAACTGACCCATAACCCATTTGAGCCATTTTTTCAAATAGGTCAGCAACGTAAGCCCCCGCTTCTCTAAGAGCCGCCTTAGCGCGGTTTTGAATGGGGCGAGAATCTTTATAAACATCACGGGCGCTGATCCCATCAGGATGCTTACTCAGTGCCGCAGCGTGAATTTGCAACATAATTGATGCAATGTCATCGCTGGTGCTAATTTTTTCCTGCAAGATATGAAAGGCGCTGCGATAGTACTGGGCGAAGGTGACAGCCCGTTTTAAGGTGGCTAGGGACAGTGTTTTGATGTCAGTGGTAGATGGGCTGTAAAAACACTCAATCAGGTGTAAAGCCAGCGCTATCCGCAGGATATGAGTATCAAGCTTGTTCATCCAGGTGCGGATACCAGCATGAGAAATCTGCTCGATTTGGTCGCCGATACTGTCAACAATTTTGGCAAAATATTTCTGAGCATCTGGCGCTATTTGGACTGTCTCTTGGGTTAAATTGTCCAGCCACTCATAAAGTACGGGCAGACGGTCTTTTAGCCGGCAGTAAGCCCCAGGAACATACTTTTTCTTACGTTGTTCGGGTACTGCAAACAAGAAACGGGCTTGCATCCCATTCCCGTCATTAGCGTCTTTAAAAACTTTGCGGAAAACATCATTCTGGATGCCACCAGCCAGTGATACTGCTGTGCCAGCAATGCTATAACTGTTTTCAATATCGGCGCGGTCAACAAATGTTGGTTTGTTGTCCCAAAGCTTCAGCACTAATTCCGTGGCCTCAGTTTCACTGCCGGAAAACTGATTTAGAGAACTAAACAGCCCTTTAAATTCATCCCGCGCCCATAATGAACCGTGGTTCCCTTGTTCTGACAGGCGTTTGAGGACTGATTGAATTGTGGCTACTTCAAACAGGTACTTTCTTAACCCTGGCTTTTCTGGTTCTGTGGCTTCAAAGTCCCCAGCTTTTTCATACTGCACGATCGCTCGCTTGTAATCTTTAGCTTTTTCCTTATAATCCGCGTCGGCACGTAGCTGCATCTTCCTTAGCGGGCCAAAAACAAGGCTGTCAGCACGGGTTTTACCGCCGCCACTCGGCATAACGGTGCAAGTCCAGTTAATCGCAGGGATACCACCATACTCATCCAGTGTAAACGTCCCTGCTAATGAGGATACGGCGGGCAACAAAGCCTGCCAAATCATCACAGGGTCAATATTCAGTTTTTCCGCATCATGCTTGATGTCGCGGGCTAGGGGCGCGGGTAATACTTCATCCCAGTTAATCCGAGTTTGGCTGTAATCCATTAAGGATTTCAGCCGGATTTCGTCTTCTGGTAATACTTCATTCACTTTTACTCGTTGACTGGAAACAATGCTTTCAAACAATTTCCGGTCAACTCTGTCTTTATACTGATGATAAAGTGAGTTAAGTTTTTGACGTTCAAAAAATTCTGAATAATTAGACTCGATAATGGTGTAGACATTGCCGACAATAGCCTGAATCATGCTCTCGTTATCAACATTGGGTGTAGACAATGGCGTAGACAATAAGCCATTGTCTACGTAGACAATAGATTTTCTACTTAAGTCAGATGTTGTACTGATATGATTTTGATACTTTTTCATCCAAGCTGCGTAACATCCTTGTAGCTTTTGATCATCGAGGCTGGGACCCTTGGCGATCGCGTCGGCTTTTCTCCACCAACCTTCGCGCTCCTGTGAACTGAGTGGCGGTGTGCAGCGATCGCAGAACACATCGTACAAAACCCTTGGTAAGTCCAGATGGTCAATTCCTAATTCATGGAGGCGACGAGATGTAGCAATCAGGTTCAGGCTCAGTTTCTGGGCTGCCATGTTGCGTCCACCGTCGCCTGTGCCATGCTCAATTAAGGCGCGGTCATCCTTACCCAAGAAAATTTCTAAGGGCGGGCTACCAATCACAGTTGGTGTTTGAGGTTTTGGAGTTGGTGCGGGCGCTCTTGTGGGCTGCTGATGGTTCAGCATCAACTCAATTACCCAGTTGGGACATTTGGCCACCTCAATATCCTGGGGCGATCGCACCCAATGATAACTACCTGTTTGTGGGTGTACAGATGGGGGGAGTACGCTTTGCAGCCCATTCCAGCGAAATTCTAGTAACTGCTCTTTACCGTCATCGTCCTTGACTCCAGTTTTGAGCTTGACTGTTTTTATTAGTTGCCAGTATTCCTCTGTGACAAAGTAAAGTAATTGTCTGCGGCCTGCTTTGCCAGAGCTAAAAATTACTGTGTCGGGTAAGTCGCCATCAGAAAGTTTTTGTAGGAGTGCTTCTGCTGCGTGACCATCCGCATCAATGGCTAAAATTCCGCCTGATACTTCACCTGTGCGGATACCGTAGCCAAAGGCTTTGCCTGATTGCAGTTCTTTAATCAGCGCCTGCTGTGTTAGTGCTGTTTCTCTTTGCCAGTTCTCACGATAAGGGCGCTTATTGTCTGTAACCGGGGTCAATGCCCAGTTACCAGGAATTTGTTGTAAGCCGGAAATTAGGCGTGATGCGGTCGTTGGATTGATTTTTGTAGTATGCACTTTTTATTACTCCGAATTTTCTTGATAAATCCGGGTAACTCCTGATTGCAACACGAGCGCATAACTGGTTAAGATAGAAATGCGATCGCGGTTCCGAAAAGTCTTGCACGACATTTTCAGTTCGGAGTTACCTACCCGCGTTATGAATATTCAAATAACAGAACCCGCTTAACTTCCCGGTCGAGCGGGTTTTGTCATTGAGCTACGGACAAAAACATCAATTTAATTACTCTGTAGAGCCTTGCCATTGCCTCCTTGCCTGAAAAAAAAGGTTAACTGCCACCCGTTTAAGTACTCGCTCAATCCGGGTCTAGCCTACTGTGTTGGTTGGCGTTGGTCATTTGTCCTTCTCCTTTCTTGGTTTAACCCATTCCAGAAATGCACTGGGCTGCACTTCATAAAAATCACAAATTTTATCCAAAACACTAGGGCTTGGTCGCTGTTCTGGGTTGTTATACAGGGCGTAGGCAGTTCCCTGAGCAATTCCTGTTTCCTTACCAAATTGATAAGGAGTTATACCCCTCGCATTAATAAAAGCTTTTATTGTGTTACGCACTGGCATTACTAATAACTACTTGCTATATCAGCAACTAATTATCCTATGAGTCTGTGCGTTCGCACCACCTCCTTAATTTTCACTAACTACTTGATAATATAGTAAGTAGTTGCTAATATAGTAGTGTCAAGGTTATCGATACGTCAATAACTTAAGGCAGACGTAAGTAAGACCCAAGCGCAAAACGCTAAGGCGAGTTCCTTTTGAGGGTTGCAAGGCTTGCAAACGCTGTTTTGACAGAATTCGACTATTCAATTCGACTACTCACAGCAATATCTGCGATAGCGAACGCGCTGCGTGTGCTTTGCACACGCTCATCTTCTGCGGTCGCGGTAATTGTGTGCGTCTGCATCATGACAAAGTATTGAGGCATATCAAGTGGCGCAATTACAAAGCAATCAGTGAACTACTAAACAAAGGAGAAACAATGCTGACATCTAATCAGATTAGGCGTTTACAAGCTACTGAACGCTTGCTCAAAGACATCCGAGATTCCGAGGAATTCAGGCAACTAGAATACTATCCAGACTAACGCTAGGTGACGCAATCCCAGCCCTGGGGGAACTACTAAATGAACACGAATCCTATAATTACAACCCCTAGAATTTTAATGATTTTGAAATAGTCAAGAGATACAGCCCTGCTCGTGGTAACGTGTTTGATTTCCGACCACCTTTTATGCAGAGTTAAGCAACGCCATCGCCAAAAACTAGGCTCATGGGTGCGTGTACGCCCTTGTAAACGAAAAGTGTCAGTATGTCTTGAAAGCTGACAAGCCCTGTTCTTACGTGGTTATAGCCTCTACAAATGAGCCAAGAACATTTGTCTAAAGTCAATTTTCCAAGGTTATTGATAGTGCCTAGCTAATTTGGCGTATCAGGATAACTGTTTCTAGCTAATTTAGTCTGTCAAATAACCTGAATTTACGGATAGTCGGTCAATTCTATACACACTTAAGTAATAAAACAGAGTAAATGTGGCAACAAAAAGATATGTAACTAAGTATCGTCAACTCAGAGAAGTTTACGAACGCATCATCGGAAAAAGCATTTCAGATATCACTTGGTATCGCGTAGTTGCATCCTTGAAGCGATATTTCTCCCTAGAAATTGAATCCGCCAATGCTATGAGCATTGTTGAAACCTATGCAGGCATCAAGCGTAAATGTCCAGCCTTTTCCTTTAGAACCTCTGACTTTAGCGAACGCTGGCAAGCCTTTAAACACTTCTATGATGCCAAACACCTTCAATACACAGGTCAGCAATTCCTAGTCGCCCTCGCCGACTATCTAAAAATCAAGCTGGACGCTGTACCCCGTAGCACTCGTTATTACTGGTTTAGCCAAGCTGGGCTGAGTTATAACGCCCTTCACTCGTATCAGAGCCAAGATTTAGCCCTGGTTGCATTTGTCGCCACCCAATGGGCAATCAACAAGCGATCGCGCGATTGTGTGTCCGGTCATAGGCAATCGCCGCCCGTGAAATCTGCAAACAGCCAAGTTTTAACACTAGCCAAATAAGGAGCAATCACCATGTCTAATAAATTCACTAACAACGTCCGCGCTCGTTTATATAAGCAGGGTTATCAAGGATTCACTAAACACGATTACACAGATGCAGCAATTGCTGTAGAGTGCGATGACCTCAACAATCCCACCAAAGAACAATTGAGTCAAGCCGTTGACTATCTTAAACTCAAAGTTCAAAGCCAAATATCTGTAGCTGATGAACTCGTTGAAGAAAAATTTCTCTCACAAGTAGAGTCTGAACAGGCTGAGACAACCAGGGAACCAGAGGCGGTAGCGATTGCAGAACCAGAGAAACAGATTGAACAAGAAAAGCCAGCGCTCGTTCCAGAAATCACACAGGGCGAGGGGATTTCGTTAAATGAAGAAACCCAATTAAAACCAAGCATAGAACAAAATGATCTCCACGCGATGCCTGCGGCGAGCCAACGCGGAGCGTCTCGAAGAGAAGCGATAGCCTGTGAAGATGATCCTCCAGAAGCCACCGCCATTGAATTGCAAGAAACTTCTGAATTAGTTGCATCTACTGCCGAAAGCATGGGTATCGCACTAAACCTTGAAGACGTTACAGCCATAGCTGAAAACTTCGATTATGCCAGTACAAATTCAGATGATGAACTGGAGGAGATAAAGTCAGCTATCACAGCATTTGTCCAGCATAAAGCAGCTTTGAGTAGGCAGAAAATTAAACATATTGTGCAAGAAGTTAAACAGACAATTCACAATCTGGACGCTGAAAATTCCGAACTGCTAAATGATGGATTAAGGAGCATAAGCCAAGATATCAAAAGCGGTTCCGAACGCTTTCGCCAACAAACAAGACAAGCCCTCAAAGTATTTGCACTCCCACCAACTAAAGCAGGCTAACAGCTTTGTAATCAGTTTTAATCCGTCAAAAGCCATATCCATCATTCTGATAATTTCATCCCTTGCTGCTGTACTTGTAGCCTTTGATAACTACCGCTTTAGTCGCCACAGAGTCACCAAGCCGGAGTACCGAGAATTTCAAGATCCTAATATTTACTTGGAGGTTCCCCAGTGGTTCAAAAAATGACTGAAAGTAAGGAACTGTCAACACTAATTAACCAATCCCTAGCGCTAATTGACCAAATCCAAAAGCATCCAGATTTTCACGCAGTAGAGTACAGCCCTGATTTAACTTTAGGAGATGCCCAGCAAGCATTGCTTGAACTGCATTGGGAGACTTTACCACCGTCCGAACCAATCAAAACTTTCTCCCTAGAAGGTTTCACCAGTTGAGAAAGTGCGATTCCTACGGAGTGCATTACCGGAGGAAATCGCAAATAATCCATATAATTTTCACCCCAATATTACCAGCAATGACTAAAAAATTACTCAAAGCCGCAAAATCTCCAACACTCAAGAACCACGTCCAGCCCAAAGCGAAACGTATTAGCTCCATCCTAAAAAACAAGTTTGGTGTAGAATTATCAGACTTTGATGCTGCTTTAAATGGTGATGTCCAAGCTGCCCAAAAAATAGGAGAACTAGCAAGACAAGGTAGTTTAAGCGCTGAATTTGCGCCTAAACTAGCCCAATTGTATGAGCAAATCATCTCTGGTACAGAAGCATACAATCAAGCTGTAAGCGATATTCTGGTTCAAGCTGGCAAGTCAGCGATTGCCATTGATAAAGCGACCATGAAAGCCACCCTTGAAAACACAAAATATGGTCATTCGCGGAGTGAGTTAGCGGCTGAATTTGTGGCTTCTAAGTCGGCGGAATCACAACGCCACAAATACCAGATGAATTACACCCAAATTAAGGGCTATATCGATGCACACTTGGTAGGAATCGACCAAAAGACCAGTTTATTGGAACAATCTAACCGTCCCGAAATCAAACAAATAGCAGCAGATGAACAGTATGAAAAGAAAGAATTGAACGAAGCACTAAATAAAGGAGACAAAGCCAGATATGACCTGATACCTGAAAAAGACTATCAATCATCTCCAGGACTAAAAGCTAAACTCCTCCAACTGAAAACTGCACTAGGTTTCTAACCAATAAATAACCCCAGTCGTCTGTCAATCAATTTTAGATTGCCGATTTTATATTAAAAAATAAAAAATCTGTTAATCCAAAATCACAAATCCAAAATTGAGTAATCCAAAATCTCAAATTGGTACAGTCAACGTTTCTGGGGTTTGAGTATGTAAAACCCCACCAATTCTACTATGCAGCCTGACCACCTTGATGAACTGCTAGATACTGAAGACTCAGAACCAAATCAAGAGACAGCGCGATATCTGCAATACATTGAAAATAAATTGTATGAAGAGATAGAAGCGCGTAAACGGCTTGACAGTGGGGTGTTATTTCTAGTCTGTCAACTTGGTTCAGTCAGTCTCAGTTGGTTCTTATTTACCCTACAAGTTTCTATTAGTTTGATAGTTGCAACTTGCATTATTTGTGCATTGCTTCCCGGACTTATCGATGCTGGCGAAAGTTTCAATTTTGAATTATCTAGTGAGCGTTGGGAGGTACGCCACAGTAAACCATTGGTTGCAATTTCCAAACTTGCCATTGGTGGGGTTATTTCCTGGCATTCCACCCGAAAAATTAGCAGTGCAGTCTATCAAACTCATGCAGCCATTAAGGAAACTTACAGCGAGATAAAAGCGGCTGAGTCCTTGGGTAGTGGGGTTCAAATCCCAGGCTTAGAACTATTAATAGCTGGTGTAGTCGGGGTGGGGTTAATAGCCTTTTCAAACATCAGGAATAAGGGGAACTCAGATGTATAGAAAGAACGGTTTTTTAACTAATTTCATAGGGGTGCTAGTGTTCATCGTATCCGCCAACTATTTAATCATGGGATTGTACGACACTGGTTACAACTTGGCATTACTTGCAGACTGGATGCGTGAAAACCAAATAGATAGAAGCATTATTAATTTCATCAATGCTGGCATGATTCACATTGAGTTAATTATGATTGTAAGTTTTTTATTGGCTTTGCTGTTTGTATGGATAAAGTGAACAATTGAACCATGCAGGAAATAGAACAATTCAACCACCACCTGAAAGCACAACGAAGAACAGCCACATTCTTATCAACTGCTTTGTTTATTGGTGGTGTTTCGCTATGTCTTCCACTGTTTGCGGACACTACCAAATATCCTGAAACATTATTCTGCTTTAATCCTAATACTGACTTGTGCGAGGGTCATCAAATCAAGCGGGGGATTAGTTGGATAATTGACCGGGAACGGCGTAACTTTACTTTTGATAGCAAGGTGAAATTCTTACGCGTACTCCCACCAGAAGCACCCAAAGCCCCTTTATATGGTGTAGTGGGAACTGTTCTTTTAATTGGTGCGTATGGTGTAAGTAAATCACTCACAGATACACAGGAGAAAGCAATTCATTCTCAATTCTCACTGCTGAAAATTAAAGCATTGGAGAATGATATTTATGTGTCTAATCACTTAGACTTAACTGCATATAGCAAACAGCATCAAGCCCAAATAACTAAGGAGATTATTGCACGGGATACCGCCGGGGCAATCGAACAATTGAAGAGTGAAGGAGAACAGCAGTTAGATCACATTAACGGACAATTGCAGGGTGAAGTGGCACTTAAAAGTCACGAGTTACAGATATCAGAACTAGACAAGGCGATTGCTGACAATCGTTTATCCACTGTTGAGACTACCCGTAAAATTGAGAAGATATCAAAACCAATTACTGACAGTAAAACTGATACCCAATCACCTAATGAAGCGCTCAAAACCAGTTTGATAGATGCCCTGAAACACCATGAAGATGGGTATTTGTGTATTATCATCAATTCACTTAAACCATTGTGGCTGATTGGTAATCAAGGGTCAGGTAAGACTTACACAGCCGGAGCGATCGCATTAATCAGAAAATACTGCCTTGATGCACCAGTACACCAGCTTATTGATAGACACGCCACTGGCGACAATGCCGAGGTGTGGAAATTGCTACAAGCTTACACACTAGCTGAAACTGAAGAAGATATTAGTACAGCTTTTGATGAATGTTGTGATCGCTGGCTGCAACGGATTAAGCAGAAGCCAAAGACTAAGCAGCAGGTAATTTGTGATGAATTTACCAATTTAAAATCACTTTGTGGTGACACGGCGATCGCCTTTTTCAAAATGTCCCTTACCGACACCCGCAAAGCCAAGGAATACCTGCTGGGGATAACGCACAATGCCACCAATGAAAGCTTTCCAGATGGTACAGCATCAGCACGTAAGGCAGGGACAATTTTACTGGAGAAATTCTCAGCCAATGGTGAAACACCACTGTCTAGGGTAGTTGTCCGCTATGGACTTGTCGATGAGAACGGTAATAATTTAGAAGATGTTGAACACTCACTACCAGACTGGATGCACCCTGAACGCATTTACCAGCACTTCAACGGTAAGCCCATCAATTTTGAGGAATTATAGTCATGCCTGATGAAATTCGAGTTTCTGAAACGACTGAGGAATTGCGCTCGCTCCTAGCCTTTGCCCACAAATCTTACTTGAAATATGGCCGGGGGATTCTAATAACAGGGCAGCTCTTTAAGGAGTTTTCTGATATGCCCATCGCCCCAACTGGCAAGCATAGATACTTGTATGGGTTCCAAATTTGTTTAGCCGTCGTTGCCAATACAGATAAACCCGACATTCCCGCATACCTAAACTACGACCCCTCCAAACAATTTATGCAATGTGAATCAGATCCCAAAAATTACAAGCTGACGCTAGTAACAGTTTTGGCGGTTAAAGATTAGATCGTCATACCTCCATATAGCGATGCAGTTTTGTGTACAGATACTATGCTACACACAATACTATGTAACATACGATTAAACATTTATTGACGAATATAAATAGCATACGCTTAGATATTTATTAACGAAAATAAATAAGTTAGAGCGAATTGGGGCGACGGCTCAAACTGGGTATCTAGACTAAACGGTTTAGTCTATTAGTACAGTGTTACTAGTTTGGCGAGTAAAAAGGATCTGACTAGGGAAAATCTAGGGTGAAGGTTTACCCTAACGGCTGAAAGTATTGATATCTAAGGTATTTTGGCATTGATAGCCCAACTGTTTACGTTAAGCTCATTAAAATTAGGGTAAATTTTACCCTAACGCTTATACGCCGGAATTTCAATTTTGAGCATCTGCTCTCTCAAGTCCTGAGTGCGACCAGGAGGTAATTGACCGTGTAAAAAAGAACTTACTTCTGCCGTGCGGACATTCAACAAATCAGCTAGAACCTTCTATTTACGCCATTATCGCTAATAAAGGGAGCTTTCGGGAACATTTTGGTGTTGAAAACATCAGTGAAGTTACATGATTTTACGGTAATTTTATGATGTTGAAACTCTTTTCATTGGCTACTGCTTGTGCATTACTACTACCAGTTGCTTCTCCTGTATTCGCCCAAGACCTGGACACTATTCGTGTGATTGGTAGTCGTAGTTGTAGTGGGTTGTGTTTGGATAATTTTGTGAGGGATTTTTTTAACAACGTAGGAAATAGAGTAGAGCCGTTGCCGAATGAAGCGACACTGGAGGCAGACGAATCAGCAGCAGAACCAGAGGAGGTGAAAATGCCTATTGCAGATTTTGATAATGTATGTGATGTTTCAAAGGAGGCTCGAATCGAGCGCGTTAATACTGAATTTAGGTCTGGATTTGGTGGTCAGTCTTTAACGGTGGGTACGGAGGTACGAGTTTATTATTTCCCAAGTCAATCGGAGACATTTATACTTACTTCCAGCGCGACTCTTAAGCCCAAAACACCAGACACCTTTCAGGGCTGCGATTAGAATAGTTGGAGTGACGCTCTCCCGTAAACCGCAAGCAGTATATGGATGCCTAAGCCAGGAATTCACCCTCCTGACTCTTAAAAACAAAGCCCTTTGCCCCTCTAGAATCGCCTAAACCTGCATTTTTTATGATGTTTGGTGTACACAGATGTATACATTGTATACAGGTTTAGCGTATGGTAATAGTTCTGGGGTAAAACTTTAAAAATGCTCTAGAAGACTGCGAAATTCACTAGTTGGGGTGAAAGTAGCGAGCCTGTCATGAACCGCCACGCAACGCCTGAAAGCCTTGTTACGCAGGAGTTACAGAAATAAAATAGCTCTTTCACCCGAAATTTTCAGAAAAAGCTTGTTTTTGCAGTACCAATTGACCTTTTAGGCTATTTGGTACTGCGTTTTGTAACGTAGCCATGCGGTTTTTCAGGCTGTAAAAATCAGTGAGGTTTAAATGGTACACCTTTAAGTGTGCATCCAATTGGTCAAAATCTCATTTTAAGGTAAAAGTTGAAAAAATTTTTTCTGAAACTATCTCTGGGTAGCGTTTTCAGCCATTGCATGGCGGCTGATAGCAGCTTCGCTACTTTCTCCCCTCCACCGGGAGAGTTGGCTCTCCACTCATTTTGTAAGGATTTATTTCATCCTTTAACACTCAACTTCTACATCGCACCGCTACTTTTACCCCTAATCACCCTACCTCACAATGGATACCCGAATAGTTCAACGAACCCCAGAAGGATAACCAAACGAACCACGGGAAGGATAACCAAGCGAACCACGGGAAGGATAACCAAGCGAACCACGGGAAGGATTCTTATAGGGATCTATGGGAGAAGGACTATCACCACCTAAATCATCGTCAGGTTTGGGGTACGTATTACCATGACACCCTGAACAGGGTGGTTTGGGCTTCATTTCTTCAACCCTTTTTCTGTCTTCTTCACTAACTCCGGATGAACATCTCCTTCCAATGCATTCGTAGACATTATGCATTGGAGGTTTTTTTGGAGTAGAGTCTTGTGCATACGTTGATAAGGGCAGCATTCCAAGGGTTGATGCTGTAAGCAATACTGTCATGCCTATGCGTTTTAGTGGTACTACATCCATAACGCTTAAATAGCTCCTTTTTTAATCATTTGTGCGCTGTTTTCTTAAGTTCATGAGTAAAAACTCCAGTCTGAATTAAAGCTTGAAATTTTATAAGATGTGAAACCCAACCATGTTTTTACCCATATCTCAATCTTTAAAGTTTTTTTTTAAAAGCGACTTAATATTTTAAATTTCTTAATTAACTATTATTTAAATTTAAAAAAAATAAGTTATTACTATTATTAATATTGCTGAAAGTAAAGCGAGCTTAGGAATATTAGCCGTTTATAACGTTACATTCACTATAAAAACTTTATGCTGAGATATTTATAGTGCAACCAGGGGCCACCTTGTAAATCCGGATTTCTCACAAAGGTTTAAACGATTAGCCCAAAACGCTTATACCACTTAGACTTGAGATAAAATACCCTGTTCACATACTGCTGTGATTCGTGCAGTATCTAAAACGCTCGAAATCTAAGCCTGATAAAGGTTTGGTAATAGCGATCGCAAAGCTTGTGAGAAATCCGGGGTAAAGTCCTGTAAAAAATTACCTTTTTTTAGCCTTAAAGGTCTTGCTCTACAAGTTTTCTACTGTGAAGGTGAGCGCAAATCCTGTCCTGCTCCCTCCCTAACTCTAATGTCGATTAACCCGTATTTCACGACAATATTTTTAACTCACATAAGGCGTATGGCAGGTGTAGTGACCGATAAATTTAAGCTAATCTTGGTTCAAATCCTGGGGTATAGACAGTGGTGTAGAGGAGTCGTGATACGTCAATTTAACTACATTTAAGATATCTGCAAACAACATAAGTTCTTGCCGATATCCTGCATCAATCTATTAAGCGTTAGGTTTTAAATTAAACTCCTACTATACGAGGATTCACATAAATATCTACATGAGTTTGGTAATCTGATGCATTTTTTACCGAAAAAGTAAAGTAAATTTGCTGAACAGTACCAGTACAAGGACTATCAGAATTTGATTTGATTGCCACATCTTCACCTATTCTAGGTATTATTGGCACATGATTTAGGTCAATAATTTTTAAAGGTTGTTGACCTTTAATTTGCAGGTAAAACGTAACATTATAGGTTGTAGCCATATTCACTCCTAATTGTTTGGGTTTATCAATACTGTAGCCAAATTACTGTGATTTGCACAATAAAGTGAACTTTTAGCTCAAGTTATGCTTCAGAAACAGGCATTTACCGACTTCAACAGCAGGTGACAGCATCGACAAAGCCGCCCCTAACACCTGCTGATCACTCACGAATTGAAGCTATCAGGGTTTTGATTGTGGAGTATGACAACCTGCACTGAACAGGTTGACAACGAATAACTCACCACATATACCACACCCTAGTATTAACCCCTGTTCACCGCAATGGGGTTTAATAAAGTTATCGGAAAGGGCGGTTGTGAAGACCTTCGCATTATTGATCAATTGTCGGTAAAATCCGCCAAAAGCGTTTCCTGAGATGAAAGGTTTCTCTGCTCGCAATCTTAAATATATGAAGAGTTTTGCGGAAACTTACCAGAATTTTGAATTTGTGCAAGCACCTCTTGCACAAATTCAAGTTCAATGTCAAAAAGCTATAACGTAGATATAGCATAGTTTCCAGCCTATCTTGCCCCTCATGACATCTGGCGCTATATTTACCCCATCCAGGCGTAAAATAAAAATAGGATTTATTTCTATAAGTATGCAATCGGCTTACCAAAATCATTCAGATTGCATAAATTTTATTTTACACAACCGAGGACAAAACCATGACCATGATCACAATAGATGATGAACTAATTAATGAAATTATCGCAGTCAGTCACTATGAAAATCCACAGGAAGCAGTCATTAAAATCTTATCCAATTACTTGCAGCAACAAAAAAAAGAACTGCCTTTATTTGAGCGACTACGTTTTATAGACGACGAATCTGCCGAAGATGATATCGCCTCGTTATTTGAACGTGATAGAGACACAGGCAGGAATGTTGAACTATGACTTATCTAATTGACACCTGTGTAATGTCTGAGTTTGTAAAAAAAACTCCCAACCCCCAAGTTAGTCAATGGTTTAATCAGCAATCCATTGAACAACTATTTTTAAGTAGTATTACCATCGCTGAAATAAAAAAAGGGATTTATAAAATCCAAGACTCACAACCTGAACGATATCAAAAACTCAAAATATGGCTGCAAAAAGTAGAAATTGAATTTTCTTCTCATATTTTACCGCTAAACGATAATATTTTAGATAATTGGGCCAGATTTTCTGCAAATGCCGAATTGAAAGGTAAAAAATTAGCTGTAATGGATAGTCTGATTGCTGCAACAGCACATCATCATAAATTGACTTTAGTTACCCGCAATGTTGATGATTTTAAACTGACACCAGTTAAAATTATGAATCCTTACAGTCTTGTGTAAATTATGACCACCCAACCAGAAGCTGAACTAGAAGCAGCCTTAATCGCCCAACTGCAAGCCAAATTTGGAATCCCGCCATTTCATCTAGCGATTGCCTCCTCCAGGTGCGCTCCGCGCTATCGCCTCTAACAATGGCACAGCCAATCACCGATAAGTTTAGTTATCACACGAATAGACAAATTTTAGTGCGACGACTCAAACTCATTGACACCAAGCATCTTGGGCTTAACGTACATTCTTGTGACAATGCTACTCACGGGCGGTTTATTAATTTTTTGGGGATAATGTATTCTTTGGAAGTTCCCAACGTGCTTTGTGTGATCTTGACGTAGCCATTGTCAGCTATGGCTCGTCCAAGCAATAACCCCGGTGCAATCGGGCTGAATTTGACAATAACATTTACCAAACGTTTATAAATTGAAACTAAGTATGAAAAATAGCACAACGCCCCATGTTCAATTACAAAATTCCCAAAAAAAGGTTAGTGGCAGTGGCTTTAATATCTGCCTTGTTGCTGGCGATCTCATCTACAGCCTCAAAGATTTATTTATATGGCAACAGTAGTAATAATATCAAGGCAGATGCAGCAATTGTTTTAGGAGCAGCAGTTTGGGGAGAAGAACCATCGCCTGTTTTTAGAGAGCGAATTAACCACGCCATTAACTTATATAAAAATGGATATGTGAAAACGCTCATTTTTACTGGCGGAGTTGGTGAGAGTCATGAACCAGCTGAAGCTATAGTTGGAAAAAAGTATGCGCTAGCGCAACAGGTAAAAGCTGGTGACATTTTCACTGAAACTCAATCTCGCACAACTCACCAAAACCTCAAAAATGCTTTGGAAGTAGCAAAGACTCACCAATTAACCAAGTTTTTGATTGTCAGCGATCCATTGCATATGAAGCGAGCCGTATTGATGGCACGAGGTTTAGGAATGGATGCACATTCGTCTCCCACGCCTACTACTCGCTATCGCAGTTTTCACAGCCAGATGGAGTTTTTGAGCCGAGAGACTTATTTTTACTTTGTCTACTTAATGTTTAAAATCTAGCATCTAGTGTTCTGCCAACCCAAATTGCTGGTGGGGGCAATGGGCAACTACAATGGCGATGGCGCGGAGCGCACCTGGAGGAGGCGATCGCATACTTAACCGCTAGAGGTTTTATAGAAACCAGGGAAGCAATGCCTGCGGAGATCGCTTTGCACCATCGCATCCACTGAGCATGAAAAATTTCCCGCTTGACACAGCCCAAATTTGATATCAACAATTGAGCTACCGAGGGTATAGAAGCCAGTGTAGACAATTTGGTAGTGAGCCACCAGAGAAAAACCCCTTCACTGCGACCCCAACAGCTGCATAATAGAGACGGTATTGGAAACGTCCCTTCTCGATACCGCAGCTTGGGGGAGTCATGAGTAAAGAGCCAGATGTGGAGTTAGTTGTAGTCCAAAATTTAGAAAATGCCCTGGCGGCGAAAATTGAGACATATTTTGCTGATGTAATTGACTCTCAACCTGATGTGTTGGAGGAATTACTCAGGTCGAAAAACAGTGAGGGAACCCGTAGGGCTTACCGCCGAGATATTACGGATTTCTTTAACCGCATGACTGGGCAACCACCACAGTGCGATTCGATTTTGGAGTTTTTGCACCTGGAGGGTCACAAGGCTACCCTGGTTGTGACTAAATACAGAGCCATACTGAATGAAGCTGGTTTATCACCGAACACGATTAACCGCCGTCTGGCGGCTATTAAGTCTTTGATTGCTTTTGGACGCAAGCTGGGGGTGTGCAATTATGCTGTGGATGTGGACAGTATCCCAGTACAGTCCTACCGCGATACCAGTGGTTGTACAGGCGAGGAATTTTTGAATGTGATTAAGGGATGCGATCGCTCGACCTTAGCAGGGAAGCGGGACTATGCTTTGTTGCTGCTGCTGTGGGGCAATGCTTTGAGGAGAAATGAGATTAGCACTTTGGACTTAAGGCATTTTGATGGATCTAAGGGGACGCTATCAATTTTGGGTAAGGGCAAACTTTCCCGTGTCACAATCAACCTGCCAAAAGTCACTGTGACAGCGATTACTGATTGGCTGATTGCAAGGGGTGGCGATATGTCTTCGTCCCGTCCGTTGTTTACTTCGGTTGATTTTCAGAATTCTGGTCACAGGTTAACGGGGGATGGTATCTATAAAATAGTCAAGCGTTTGTTTAAACGGGCTGGGGTTGAAAAGCACATGAGTCCGCACCGTTGTAGGCACAGTGCTATTACTGCTGTCCTGGAGAAGACTGATGGCAATGTACGGAAGGCGCAAAAACTCAGTAGACACGTTAAATTAAATACGCTCCAGATTTACGATGATAACCGCAACCGTGATCAGCTGGAGATGTCTGAACTATTGATGGACGGGTTGGATTGAATCGGTTATAGCGCCTGTTAGAGAAAATCTGAAAAGTCAGTCAGCAACTCCTCGGGGTAAAGACAAGATACGCGCAAAATTTATCATGATGTAAAGTTCTGTAAAGTAGTCATGTATTTATGTCTTTCAAAGATTGCCTAGTTTGTCGTCCATGAAGGTCGGCGCAAAATCCTCGACTGGCATAGCCAACGCGGATTAAGTTTTTTACAATTAGGATTACGCGAAATTCAACGCTTGTGTTATCAACGTCTGCTAATTCCCCGATTAGTTACCTTACCTCGAAAGAGTCCTCTACCTGCTACTGCTTCACTCAAAAAACGAACGCACATAGAACAACAAATTGAGTTCTCCCGTGTCACAGTCTTCTCTTCTTGATACTCCCAAAAGTTTTCTGCACCACTAAGCTAGAAAGATTTAACTATCTAAAATACTTGAAATTGAGGTTAAAGATTTTGTTACAGCATCAACATACAAATTCCAGCCTTCTCTTGGTGTCTTGGGCATTCCAGTTACTCCAATTAATTGAAAAGCAGCCTCGAATTTAGGGCTACCAATGTGAGCAGACCCTACACGAAGATCGTTCAACCCAGCTAAAGGTGCAGTAATATTGCGAGCTTTAGTTTTATCTGATTCCTTAATCGTCAAAATTTCTTCTAAAAGTTTTATCTGTCTCCATTTGTCATCAACTGCTCCACCTAATGTTTTTAAAGTAGTTCTGAGAGCCTTGGTTTGCATTGTTTCAATAACCCATCCGTAAAGGATTTTGGCAAGAGCAGAAACCTCAGTAAATTGATTGTTAATTGGGCCGACACTCAACATAGATAGTTCTTGACTACTCGGTTCCATCTCGTTCGATAATTCAACAGAAAATTGCTTTTTAAAAACACTGCTAAGTTGAGCGCATACCTCCCGAATTAAATCAACTACTCCAGGTGAATTAGGTGGATCACTTTGCATTCTGGTCTGGAACATCTCTTCACAGATTTCACCACTTGGTATAGATGAAAACGATGCCCAATAAGCTTGTTCTGATGGGGTTAAATCAGCAATATCAGGAGCAAAAGCATTGACCAGTCCTTGAGAATTAATGCCTACATCAATCGTACCTCTGTCACCTGGTAAAGAAGCTACTCCCCAATTTCGCATATGAAAAAATACATTATATCCAGGGGTATGGAGATACTTTTGCAAAACTGCTGTACGAAAATATAAATACCCATACTTCCCAATACCTTTATCAATGTAATTTTCAAGAAAAGTATTTTGGGGTAGAGGTTTTTCCTCGCCTTCGTCATTGATTTTAAATTTCGGCAGTTGGTCTTCATCAATATATTTTTTCCCAAAATAATACCACGGAGTACGTTCATACTTAGGTTTGTCATAGGGCTTAATTATAAAATTACGCCTAAAAATAGAACGTCCACGGGAAAAACTATGATGAGTATGTTCAGGCGGATGAATAATTGTTGAGAGCCATGTAAATTCATCAATTTGTTTATCCTCAATTTGCTCAAGCTCAAGTTCTTCTTCTGTACCTGCATTCGCAAAGCGATCCGCAATGACAGCAATAAGTAGTCCCATCTCCTGCTCTGCTAAAAAGTCACGTAAATAATCACGATGAATAGTTACCCTGGCAGTTGGATCATAAATAGCATGAGAATCAAGCTTGGTTTCAGCTACAAGAATTTGGTCAACTGGGTGATAATATTCTGTTTGATGTCTTTTTTCTAATGCGTGATAAATAGTAAATTCACGACTCAATTCAATTTGATAATCCTGATTTACTGGATGCTTTATTAAATTGTATAAAGGAAATAACTCAATTTCTCCATATTGAGTAAAGTTACCAAAATTAAACTTATCATCATAATCCCATCCAATATGGAACTTTAAATCATCAGGTGATTTAATTTTTATAGCAGCCTCATTTAACTGTTCAATTGGGACAAGTGCGGATTTAGTCAACCATTCTTCACGTTGCCAATCTACTGCATCAAATTTACCTTCTTCTTTTACCCAAAAACTCTCAAGGGTAATTGTGCTGCCATTAGTAGGGTTATAGGGTGATTCTTCACGGTCTGAATACTGAAACCAGTTAAGTAACGCCATATCAAATACTATAAATGATGTGCTTTATATTATTTGTCATCAATCCTGTTATAACAGTACAGATAACCCATTTCATTTTTAGAAGTCCTTAATGTGCAGCAGCCTGCTGCACAAATTCCTTTGCGGCATAACTGTGTCTTGCTGGATCACGTAAAAGTGCTAGAGCAGCGGGTTTCGTACATCCAGCAGACCACCCAAAATGGTTGGAGCAGCGCCATCCTGGAGATGCAGATTGAGGGCTACATCACCTTTGTATCATTACAGTCACTTCCAACACTGCAACCACCATTGTTTTAGTTGCATCCAAAAACTTTGCTTTTGCTTATTGTTCTGTTGTTTCTCTGTGGGTTCGCTGCTAGAAGCATCTCCAAAGTATTTATCTTTTGCAGAACGATCATATATTCTGGCAGCGTCAATCTCTTCTTGCGACCATTGGGCAGCCCATATAACATTATTATGTCTGATCCAATAATGAGACTTACACTTAAAACTCCAGTTACCAATCGAAGGCTCAAGCGAAATTGATTTACCGTTAAAGATTAACTTCCAATCGGTTGGGCTTAGTGGAGTAAAAACCTCATTCCCACATCCACAGCAACATTTATGAGCCACCGTTGCAAACTTTATAGATACATAGATAGTGTTGTCATTGAGGTTATCAGGAATATATTCAACAAATTCGTGTCTAAGCACCGCTTCAGCCTTCTAACTGGTCTTCGTTAATCAGTGTATTGCCGCCTATCGTGTAGGTAATGTTATGTTCATGCTGATAGTCTTCATAGAACCCAAGTATTTTCTTCCACTTTATTACAGCTAACGCTGCATTAAGAGCATTCAGATCAGCAATCTGAATATTTTGAGCATACTCGTTGTTACCGTTATTGTCTGAAAAAGAAACTCTCCTATTTATATGCTCACGCTTTTCTATGGTGCTAGTCGTGACTCTTAGTGTCCCGCCTAATGATTCATCACCTAAATACACACCAATTCCGACATCAATGAAAGGAATGCCAAATTCCTCTAATTTCTCGATAATTAGTTTCTTTGCGCTGCCCTTGTCCAGGCACACAAAGACAAAATCCATGCCGCGCAGCTCCTCCACATTGTCAGCGTCCAAGTACATCGGGTGATCGACGATGCCCCGGTGCATCTTCGCGTAAAGATTCTTGAAATAGGTCGCCTTCGGCTGCCTGGCTCTCAGATCGTCGCTGGACGGCGCGCCTGGCGAACGGAATGCGTTGTGCTGATAGAACGTGTCCCCGTCATAGAGGTGAATTTCCTTCACCGGCGTTTTCGCGACTAGATCAAGTACGTAAGAGCCGGTGCCACCAAGGCCAAGGATGGAGATATTCTTAAGCGCCATCTTCTTCGTGACTTGGACAATTTCAGCCCGGCTGGAAGCCGTATCGGTGTAATTGAATGGTTCGTCACTATCGCCATCGGGAGCGATCACGGGAAAGGTCTTTGCCGTGACCGTGGAATCGATTCTTTGCGCCGGGCTGGAAAGAATGGCGACGTAAGTCGTCACCTGGGCGTAGTAATCTGGATAAGAATTGGCAGGCTTGGGCTTGGCTGAGAAAGAGTGGTTGACGGACACGCCCTCGGCTATTGAATGTGCGTTGCTACTGTGCTTTATTTTCACGATTTCCGAGCCGTCTTCGTTACAGGGATATTCCCCTGAAAAGTAGGCGATGTGTGTGTCGGGGCAGCCCGTCTGGTCACCGGCGAGTACAAGCTTGATTACTAGAATCCCGCGCTTGATCTCCCTGCGGGAATTCGTGTAGGGAACATCCTTCACCAGCAAACAGCCGGAGCGAATTTCCAGGTCGTACCCTTCATCGCGCAGTTTTTTCAGATCCGGGCTACGACTTATCAGTGGCTGTGACATTGAAGATCATCCCATTTTTAATATGTACCGATTGTCCTTCGACTAAAGTTCCTTCAGGCTTGCTGCCTTTGCCTTTCTCGTATGTAACTGTAAAAAGGATGTTTTCCCCTGTCGGCGGACTACTAAATGCCAAAGAGACAATCTCGGTAAACGATAGTTCTCTTGAAGTAACCTCTTTGGGACGACCATTCACGATGATCTTAAATTCTTTGGTGCTATAGAAATGCTCGTCTTCTTTGAAATGAATCTCATTTCCATCATTCGGAATGATTTTATCTTCCTGGTTTCCCTCCACCTCCCGAAACAGCTGTAATCCATGAGGAACGTGACCAAGTACATAAAGTGCCGAACCTGTTGTTGGATTCGGCGACTCGTACTGTTTCCGATCTATATGGACGCGGACTTTACTATGCCCCATATCATGCTTGTGTTCTTTTTCGCTCATCATCAAATCCTCACACCTAAAAGCTAATACAATACAAACCCCTGATGCTAATGGTGATAGAGTGAAGCTATTCCATCTCTGCAACAACGTTGCTTCAGTGATTCAAATACATCGTATCATCAATGCAACATCGTTGCAATAGTGAAACAAAGCAAAAGGATTCTTTATGGCTCGGCTTACACTTGAGCAACTTGGCCCCCTCATCAAGAAACAAAGGGGTAGTAGAGGACTGAGACAAGTTGCAGCAGAAATGAATATCAGCGCGGCGACGCTATCACGAGTAGAGGCAGGGAAACAGCCTGATCTCGAATCCTTTACAAAAATTTGTGCCTGGCTCGGAGTCGATCCTGGCGAAATTCTGGGTTATAAGGAGCATGGAGAAACAGAAACTGCATCCAAGCCCAACCAAACGGTGATGCTTGCTCACTTTAAGGCAGGCAAGACAATGAGTCCAAAGACCTCGCAACATCTGGGTGCATTAATTCTTGCTATTCATCAAGCTGGTGTGGCAGAGGACGAGGAATGATCGGCCCAATATCAAAAAATGATGAAGCACTGTTCGTTCGGGGTTTCAAATCGCGATGTGAGAACACTGCGATTCAGGTCAGGTCACATTTAGGTCTGAAAGATACAGACCCATTGCCTGCACGCGAAGTCGCAAAATATTTAAATGTATTTATCTGGGAACTCGCCAATGTGCCAGGCTTACCCCACGAAACGCTTCGTTACCTTCAATCACCGGAGGGCGATGAATGGTCTGCCGTTACCGTCCGCTCAGGAACAAAAGACATTATTGTACTCAATCCGTCCCATTCAGTTGCCCGCCAATCCAATGATCTGATGCACGAGATGGCTCACATCTTTCTTAAACATGAATCGAGTCAGATTATCGTATCTGATAGCACTGGCATAGGCTTTCGTACATTTGATAAGCGCCAGGAGGCAGAAGCTGATTGGTTAGGTGCTTGTCTGTTACTTCCTAGACCTGCTATCGCTGCCACTCATCGTCAGAAGATGGATATTGAAGCTGCGGCTGATTACTTCGGTGTAAGTAAGGAATTGTACAAGTACCGATTACGCATAACGGGTGTAGAGAAGCAGCTATCTCGTCATGCATAGCTATGGCTATTCCTGTCCTGAATATTCTTAACAATTTCCAGCATATCTAATAGTGAGCGCGTCATGCAGCTCAGTTCCGTAACAAGCAGACTATCTCCGGGGTATAGCAACGATTGATGAAAAATTCCATTTTATGCCTCACAAACTAGGCCAGTATATCCCTAAAGGCACAGATCAAACTAGGCAATCTTTTCAAACTAGGCAATCTTTTCAAACTAGGCAATCTTTGAAAGACATAAATACATGACTACTTTACAAAACTTTACGTCGTGATAAATTTTGCGCGTATCTTGTCTTTACCCCTCCTCCGTGACGGTCTTTGCCGTGTCGAATGATTTGGTTTGATTCTTGCTTCCGTTGCAATCAGGATTTAGGCAAGTGATTTTTTGAGTCACCAGTTTTTCAATGCAAAATTATTCATTCCATCATATATACTTAATGCAGTAATCAATGCAGTAATCAATGCAGTATGTCAGTAATTGCCCTTGTCAACCAGAAAGGCGGCTGTTCAAAATCTACGTCTGCCGTCCATCTGTCATGCTGGTTATCCAACAAAGGTTACAAAGTTCAGCTTTTAGATGCTGACGCTCAACGTAGCAGCTCGATTTGGCTCAAGTCGATGGAGGATAAAGAAATTCCTACAACTGTGCTGCAATCACCCGATGAACTCTTAGAGCAAATTCCAGAGTTAGCAGCGCAATGTGATTATCTAATCATAGATGGTCCAGCCGGTTTATCTGAAGCTAGCAGAGCAATATTATTCAGAGCGGATCTAGCTGTAGTTCCTTGTCAGCCTACAGGGTTAGATTTACAATCTGCTAGCGATGCCATTCGCTTAATTAAACAAGCTCAGTCTGTGCGCGGTGGTGCGCCTCAAGCAGCTATATTCATCAGTCGCGCTGTTAAGGGGACAAAGTTACTAGGTGAAGCGATCGCACTGTTATCTAAATCCAAAGAAGCAATTGTACTCAAAACTGTAATTCACCAAAAACAAGCGATAGCAGATACATTTGGTCAAGCTGCAATCATTTGGGATTTACCAGGACGACCAGCAACCGAGTCAGCGCGGGAGTATGAGCGGCTATTTAAGGAAATTTTGGGGATGCTCAAATGACTAACAAAAAGCGGAAGTCTTTAGATGATTCTCTGGCTCATGAGTTTGTCTACGGTGAGTCAGCGCTGCTTTCTGATTCCCCAACTCAATCCCCGGAGGATGAAGAAACTGGAGTGTCTCCCCAAGAGAAACAACTTTCCCAGGAAGAGAAACCACCAGAGCCTAACCCAAGCAAGATAATACAATCAACCAAGCCTAGTTTAATGTCTCAACTCCAACCCGAAAAACCTAAAGAAGCAACAATCAGGTTAACTGTGGATTTACCAGAGTCCATGCACCAAAAACTCTCTATGCTAGCGGCCAGGACTAGAAGAAAAAAGGCTGAAATTGTGCGCTATCTCCTGGATGAAGCACTCAAGGACGTAAAAGATTAAGGCAGTAATGCAGTAATTAAGTAATTGATGCAGTAATTAAGTAAGCAAGTATTGATGAGGCGTTTTGTAAGATTGCGATCGCGTTTCGCCATCGCCTGCTTGTTTTGACTATTCCAACCCCAGTTCTAATTGCACTGTTTCTTCTTGCGGTTGTGTTTTTTTGGTGCGTCGGGCGCGGGTTTTGGTGGGGGATTTTTTAGCTGTTTTGGTTTGGAGTTTGGCGCGTTCTGCGCGGATGCGTTCTAGCAGGACGGAGGCGGGTTCGTCGTTGGGGTCTTGGGGTACGAGTTCACCACGAAAAGCTTTGGCAAGAATCGATTGGTTTAACTCATCTGTTTCCTTAAGGCACATCACCTTTAAGGATTTTATCTGATTAGCTATTGATAGATAATGCTCTAACTTCAAAAGAATTTGTTTCTGCTCCTGTATAGGTGGCAGTGGTACGGGCATAAGCCTAATTCTTTTAATTCCAAACGCTGCCTGAGATGTTGCACGACTATCCTGTGTTAATAGATTTTCAACGAAAGGACTTTTCATAAAGTAAAAAAGCCAATCGCTTATTAAAAATAAACTTCTAGTCTGCAAAAGTATGACGTTTGCAGAGAGTGTATAATCACAGGTAAGAGGTAGTTTTACTGGTTTACCAAGTGTACCTATCTTTCCAAAAATGAAATTTCCATTTTCAAGTCTGTATCTCTGTTTATGCTCTTTGAGAACTTCTAATGAAACCTTTCTGGCTCCATCGAAATCAATAGTTCCATCATGACGAATATCCCCTATACCTACATACGGTATACCGTGCGGTACTTCTGGGGGAGTTCGATGGCTAGGTTGAGGATCAATTGCATCTGCAACCAGTTCTAATGGAAGCCAACACCAGTTATCAGGAAGATCAGGTAATATATCTTCTTCTACTATTTCAGGTTCTTTATACTTCTCCTTCCACTTATCATCCTTCGGGGTTTTACCACTCGCCTTCATTTTCTCTAATTCCGCTTCTTCCCAACGGCGGCGACGTTCTGCACGAATGCGCTCAAGTAAAACCGAAGCAGCTTCAACATCAGGATTCTGCTCACGCCAATCAGCAGTGAGGTCGCCACGAAAGGCGGCGGCGAGGACAGATTGACGGAACTGGTCTAGCAGTTGAGGAATTTCCTCAAGCGCCTCCTTCACTCGCTGACTCCTAGCCTTCAGCGCCTCTATTTTCGCAACTATCCGGCGTTGTTCGTTGAGGGGTGGAAGGGGAATTTCTAAAGTCGCAACTCGTTTAGCTGATAATTCCTTGAAAGTTGAACCACTAGCTAAAGATTCTGCATAATATTTAGATATTAACAAGTAAAATCTTATAAATTCAGGTGAAATATTTCCAGAAATTACAAAACTCTTAAATCCCTGATTAGTTGTTATTTCATTAGAAGCAATAACGCAGTAACCTATAGGAGCGCGTGATGTGAAAAGCACAGCACCTTTTGGTAAAACTCTTGCACTTGAATTCCTAAGACCTTTTTCAGATATATCTCTTGCACCTCGTCCTATATATGTAAATTTATAATTTGACAGGTCAGCAGGTGTTAACCAAGGAATACCATTTTCAATAAAGTTATCTATATCTCTAGTACTAGGTGTAGCGAACTGCAAACATAAACGCTTCAAACTGCAAACAAGGCGATTTTGAAA
>NZ_CAWUDG010000035.1:0-38062 GCF_963920885.1 Anabaena sp. CCY 0017
GAGCTATGAGGCTTATAGAGTCTGTCTTGTAGCTGATTTTGTCCCCCCTTCAGATCCAATAAGTACATTAAATTTACCTATGCTCGGTCCCTTGTTTCAGCCTGATGACGTAACTCACGAGAGTATGAGCGATCGCACTTCGCGCACTGTTGGAGGCGATCGCTCCGGTACAGCAGCATTTATAATTACTCAGTGATATTTTCTAATCACGCCAGTTGCTAGTTAGAAGACAGTTATCAGACAATTCTCAAAATTAAGCTGTTACACCGTTAGTGATATAGATCACTTCATTTTACGGGATATTAATTAATAATAAGCTTAAACAAAATGGTATGTAATGTTAGCCGGAAAAATTTTTACACCCCACTATAATTGCAAAACATTTGGTAACAATTAAGTTAAATTCGGCACTGTGATGGAACGACGTAAATTTACTAAATTTCATGGTATATCAAACTGGTTATATAACTCAGTTACTGAATCTGAAGATAAGCAATATATACATCGTCTACTCAAAGAAGATAAAAATCAACGAGATGTAATTCTCGATGAATTAATATTAATCGTTCAAAAAGCTCATGAAGATGCTCGGTTTCGGCTTCGGAAATTAGCAGGAAATTCTCTTGCTCCATTTAATAATTTTCCAGAAACCGATCCATGCAATGGCTATCCTGAACGTCTAAATATTAGAACTCTTCAGGGTTATTTTGGAGAGATATTTGCAGGAATAATTGCTGAAAACTTTTCTCATTTTGATCAAGATGATTGGGAAGTTCCTGCTTTCCTTTTTCGATTCCATTTAGTTGAGTTTCAGCATTTAGAATATCTAAATCAAACTGAAGAGATTGCAAAAAGAAGACATGGACGTACTGGGGATGACTGTCTTGCATTTCGGCGTAATAGTGAAGGAGTAATTATTGCTTCTCTAGTTGGTGAAGCAAAATGCACAACCAATCATTATCAAAAGATGATATCTGAGGCGCATGAAAAAGCAAATACGGACAATATCAAACCAATTGATATTCCACAAATCATTGAAATATTGCAAGATAATGATAATTTATTTTCATCTGAATGGATTAATTCTTTAAGGATTTTGTGGCTAGGGAAGGTTGATAAAAATTATGATCGTTACGATTTAGTTAGTTATATTTGTGGACAACATCCTATCCAAAATCCAACATGGATGTCTCCCAACAAGCCACACGAAAAATATACAGCAAAAAGAAGACTTGAAGCAGTTGAGATCCATCTTCATAACGTTGAAAATCTTATTAATACTGTTTATATTCAGTCAGCAAGTGCAACTCCTTCAGTAAATATTTCTACCCAGACAGTTCAACAACCAGATGATTTAGATGCTGCAATAGTAAATTCTGATGTCATAATAGAGGGAGAAGTTCTGCAAGATGACATGACTCAACCAAGTAACGAAGTCATTGGTTTAGCTACAGAACTACAAAATAGTCTAGCAGGTGGCAGGCTAACACCAAGTATTGCAAAACTTTATAGTCAACATACTAGACTTCGCGCAGGAGGAGAGGGATTAAAAGGATGGCGGAAAGATGAAGCAAGTGAACGATTAAATGATGCTATGCGCCTAATTGATGCTGCATTTATCTTACGAGAAGATGGAAATACCAACTGGCGTAATGCAATGTTACGGGCTGGTGAGTTGCTTGAATGGCTATCTCATCCCCAACTAAACCCGGATCTTTTACCAATTCGTTTACTTGCAGCAGCAGTGTATGAACTTGCTGGTTATCCTGCTAGAGCCGCAGGTTTACTTAATGAAGATACAACTGAGGGAGTAGAGTCAGAAATTCTACGTTCTTTACTAAAAGCGGATTTTCCCAGTTTATTACAACAACTAACAGAATATTGGGCAAGTGCAACATCATCAAATTTCCAAATTGAACCCAGTCTTATTTGGGATGAAACTGATACAGTTGCTGATAGATTTAACAAGTTGATTGTTAAAGAAACTGCTAGTTCTTTAGGAATTTTATGTGCAAAAATGCGCTGGGGAAACGAACCTAGATTAGAAAAAGCTATTGAAAAGCTTTCTGATATTGCTAAGGTACTTCTTCACGGACATGACAATTATTCTTGGCTTTTAGGTAAATTGTGTGCTGAAGTTGCTTCTGTATATGTAGAAACTTCTTTACGACATCATTTAGAAGCACTTTCTCAGATGATTACCCAAAATGGTCTAAATTCTTTAGAGCGTTATTTACGCCAAAAATATCAAAACCGTAAAGCTTTAGCATGGCCTTCTCAAATTTCTGGAATTGAAAGACTCGCAAGAACAGAATCATTTGCACTTTGTACTCCTACAGGTTCAGGAAAAACAACGATAGCCGAAATTGCTATTCTGCAAAGTCTGTTTTTTCAAACTAAAAATCCTAACATAAGTAGCTCTGCTCCTTTAGTTATTTACTTAGTTCCAAGCAGGGCGCTTGCTACAGAAGTTGAATCTAGTTTGTCTCGTGTTTTAAATCAGACTACTAATAAAAAGGTCACAGTTACAGGTTTATATGGAGGGACTGACTGGGGTCCAACAGATGTATGGCTGACATCAGAACAGCCAACAGTTTTAATTTGCACTTATGAAAAAGCAGAAGCTTTGATGAAATTTTTGGGACCTCTATTCGTTCGTAGAATTTCTCTAATTGTTATAGATGAAGCCCATGCAGTTCAATTTGATGGTAATAAATATTCTTTACAAAAAGCAGAGAATAGATCCTTACGTTTAGAGTCACTAAGTGCCAGATTATTTACTTATGTAGAACAAAATCATAGTCGGATTATTGCACTATCAGCTGTTGCTTCAGAAACAGAAGGTGCATTAGCAAGCTGGATAGAAAATCAAACCAATGCTAACCCAACAAAGACATATTACAGAAGTACACGCCAATTAATAGGCCGTCTTGAATGCCTACCAGGAAGAGGATTTGAAATACGCTATGACTTACTTGATGGTAGAAAATTAGAATTTCAAGAAGGAGGTCAAGCTGATACACCTTTTATTCCAAATCCTTTTTCGACATATCCTTCTGTACCAACAAGGAAAAAAGAAGGAGTTGAAAAAAGGTTACGCCCTTATCTTTTTTGGGCAGCTATGCACTTAGCCGCACCAGATGAAAAAGGACAAAGACGTGCCGTTCTTATTTCAGTCACACAGCAACCTGGTGGTTATGCAGAAGACTTTCTGAAATTATTGCAAACATGGTCACAAATAGAAATACCTTCATTTTTTCAAGAACCCGTAGAGCCAGAAAAACTTGAGATTTTTCAAAAGTGTTTAAGTTCCTGTGAGGATTATTTTGGTATTCAATCCCGCGAGTATAAGTTGTTAGAGAAAGGAATTATAGTACATCATGGAAAAATGCCAGGTTTAATGGCTCGATTACTTATTGATGTCATCAATGAAAAAATTGTACATTTAGTTTTGGCAACATCAACTCTTTCCGAAGGGGTTAATCTTCCTTTTGAAACAGTATTAATTCCAAGTTTAAGACGTGGTACAGGAGAACTAAATATTCGTGAATTTGGTAATTTAGTTGGCCGTTCTGGAAGACCTGGATTTGGCACAGAAGGACGTAGTTTAGTGTTACTTCATAATCAATCAACAGATTGGAGCGACAAAGAAGCACGTAAAAGATACATATCTTTGATAGGAGAATTAGAGAATCAAACACAAGCAAAAAGCCTAAATGTAAATCCTGTAAGTCCTCTCGCTGAATTACTAATACGTTTGGAAGAACAATGGCAAATAATTTCTAGTTCTAATAAACAGGATAATTTTTTAACCTGGCTGGAAAAAACTGCACCACTATCTCCTGAGAATAATTTCTCAGAACTGGAATCATCAGCCATTGAAACTCTTGATTCCCTGGATATGTTTTTACTATCTGTAATTGTTGAAATTGAAAATTTAGCAGCAAAAGATTTAAGCTCTAATGAATTGGAAGAACAACTGCAAAAAATTTGGCAACGAAGCTTTGCATATTATGCAAGTAGGGAACAAGAAAAACTAGAAAATTTATTTATTAGGCGAGGTATCGCGCTGAAAACAGAAATTTATAAAGATGTTTCACAGCGTCGGCGCTTGTATCGCACTAGTCTACCACCACGTGCTGGAAATGAGCTTTTAAATCTCTATCCTAGCATTAAAAAACAATTATCTATGGGTGGAGATTATGCTATTTGGACACCAGAACAACGTTTTAACTATGTTCAAAATATAGTTGGGAATTTAACCAGTCTGTCTAAATTCCGACTGAGTGAGCTAAAAGGAAATGTTTCTTGGAATGAAATATTACGCTGGTGGTTTGAACCTAATACAGCAGATAAAATACCAAAACCTACTCAAATTTCAAATTGGCATTCATATATTAGCCAAAATTTTGGATATAGATTTAACTGGGGATTAGGAAGTGTTATTGCAATAGCAATAGATGAAGCTTTTGGTGGTGAGTTAGTTGAATCATCCCTTGAAAACTGGTCACAAACTGGGCTACCTTGGATTGTTTTTTGGATGAAAGAACTTATTGTATGGGGAACATTAGAGCCAGTAGCTGCATACTTACTTGCTAAAGTGGAAGAAGTAATAACTCGTAAACAAGCTGAAAAATTGGCGCAAACTTACTATTTGTACATTAGTGAAAGAGAAACAGAACCAGATGAATATCTTAATGCAGTAAATATCAAAAGTTGGGTGGAACAATCATTTTCCAATCTTGAAAAACGATATTCACAAAAGCCAAAACCTCCTAATCAAGTGAATGTTAATTTACTTATAGATTTTAATAAAGCTCCAACTAAAAATTGGAAAGTAGTACCTGTAGAAATTGGCGATAATATTCAATGGTTTGATTTAGCAGGTTTTCCGCTTGCAGTGTGTCAGAAACCTGAAAATTGGCAGTCTGATTTTTTAAACACTTATGACTTCACACTTGAAACTGAAAATAAAATAGTTTCATCAAAAGTTTATGTGTGACTTGTTAAAACTCAAATTCGTTCCGAACCCATCTTCTACATTTCTGCCCAATTAAAGGTTTTCATCCCCTGAATCTTCATCGCCACCACTTCAGGAACGGGAATCACCGATAAGCGATTTCCTGGTCTGACCACCATTAGTTCTTCAGGGGTAAACTTTTCTCTGAGCGTTGACAGACTAATAGGGTGGTCAAAAGTTTCCACAAATTCTACTACAACTGTTTGCCAACGCGGTGATTCAGGACTTGATTTCGGGTCAAAGTATTTGCTTTTTGGCTCAAACTGGGTCGGGTCAGCAATACCTGTTTTGACTACACGCATTAACCCCACAATGCCGGGAGGATTGGTGTTAGAGTGATAGAAAAAAGCTAAATCTCCAGGGAGCATTTGACGCAAATAATTGCGAGCTTGATAATTGCGAACGCCATCCCAAATAGTCTCGCTCTGCCGTTGAAGGTCAGCGATGCTATAGACTAATGGTTCTGATTTCATGAGCCAATAATTCATGGCAACGGTATTGGATATATAAACGCTGTTTCATCTTCCTTCATTTTGACTATTTCTGGTGGTGAATTATGCACACCACACCAGAAAAAACTTTGATCAAGCTCGCTTTAACTAATTTTTTTGGTTTGCTTACATACGGTTTTCTTGGATTTACGCTGTAATTTCCACTTGCGGATGCTTTGAACCATAGAGCTAAAATCACGACTAGCAAAGGCTGTGGTTTGATTCGCACTGTGCCAAATTGTATTTGCTTCTGTGATCTCAAGTGGAGGTGTACAGCGATCGCAATATCGGTCAAATAGTTGGCGTGGTTCGGGATGATACACAATCCCCTGTTGACTCAGTAAAGCCGATGTACCTAGAAGATTCCGTGCTAACTTGTAGCCAGCATTGTTTCGGTTGCCTGCAAATTCTCCGTGAACCAGAAGGAGGCGATCGCTCTTTGTTAAACAAACAGACAAAGGAACAGACATTCCGCTAGCGCGTAATTGTTTGAGAGATGAGCAATTATCCCTGGTTGTAGTCTTTGTTACTCTCTCGCGTCGGCAATGTAAGGTTGAGCGAGAAAGAGTTACAGAAGGTTGCAGTAACGCTGTTTGTGGGTGAATAACTTCTCCGTTTTTACCTTGGTGGAGAAGCTGCACCCACTTACGCCAACGTTGTTCTGATAGCTTGTAGGGAAATAAACCTGTAGAATCCAACGAGCTTTCTAGTTCTTCCCAACTGTACTGACAGTCTGACCACTGCTCTAAACTAATGGGAATCGTCGCACTCAAGACTCCGTTTACTACTCGTCTGCGAACCATCCCCGGTAATCTCATAGAACGAGCCAAGTTACAAATTGCTGGGTCGGCATTTTGGATAATCGTGAGCTTGCGGTTGAGACACAGCCATTGATCAGGTTTCAAAGGATGGCTGCATCTCAAGTAAACGTGCAGGGATTTTCCACCTGTATAAACGACTGCGGCGGATTCCAAGTTGATTTCATCCTTGAGTCGATTTACAGCTTGTCGCTGTTCATTCAATGTTAAATCATCAATTTCGTAGAACAAACACTGACATTGGCTAACGTGGTGATTACTGATGCCCTTGTCTGGTTGATTGGGGTAGAAACTGACAGTAGCACCCAAAGTTGACATTTTAAATGCCAATGCCCAACCATCAGTATAATGTTTAGGTGTCAATCGCCAGCAAGTGTTACCTTGTTTATCTCGTCCGCCATAGGTGCAGCAATAAAGTTGAAATCCTTGGTGAGTGATTTTACCACAGAGAATATACTGAGAATAAATCAGTTGGCCATTGCGCCAGTAGCAATTCCAATTTTCAGGTATTAGTTCTGTAGGCAAGTCCCAGGAAATTCTCAGCCAGATTTTACTGCCTGTAATCAAGCCTATTTGTCTCAGAAATTTAATTGTTGTTTGTCTGGGATTGAAGATCATGGCAGCTACGCCTGAAGATTTGTTCTTCTCTCTGTGGCGTTAGCTGCTGTGTTTAAATGAACTACAGGTTTCCTGTAAAAACAAGGTAGGAGCAGAATTGCATAAGTGATTAATTTTTAGGTTTACACGGAACATACTGAAGAAAAATGACAATTAAAATTTAAATCAACTGTCGTCCAGTAGCGTATAAAAAGTTTAGAGTTTACTGGTGTCGCTCATAATCGATGTTGCCGAAAACCCTAGTAAATTACTAGGGGATAATTTAGATAAACCCTAGTAATTTGAAAATATCCCCTAGTAAAATGCGAAGACACAAGGGCGAGGGTAACGGATATATTTATTGGCGGAAGATCACCAAAAATGGGAAAGACTACCCGCAAGCTTACTACCATTGGCAGGAAAAGGGTCGCAAGAGAACCAAATATATACCCAAGCATTTACTAGGGGATATTCAACAAACTGAGGCTGCTAAACGTCCAGTTAAAGAAATTCTCCTGATTTTAGGCATTTCTGTAGACCCTAGTAATTTACTGGGGGATACCGAAAACAGCCCTAGTCAGAATAACCCTAGTAAAACAGAAATATCCCCCAGTAATAATAGCCCTAGTAATTTACTAGGGGATAGCGAAAACAGCCCTAGTCAGAACAACCCTAGTAAAACGGAAATATCCCCTAGTAACGATAGCCCTAGTAATTTACTAGGGGATACTGAAAACAGCCCTAGTAAAATGCGGCGACATAAAGGAGAGGGCAGTGGCAACATCTACTGGCGGGTGATTACCAAAAATGCCAAGGATTACCCCCAGGCTTACTATCATTTTGAGATTTGGACTCAAGGCGACCGCTTGATAAAATCATCTAAGTATATTCCTAAGCGGTTAATTCAACGAGTGCAAAAGTTAGAGGAACAAAAAACACCAGTGAGAGAAATTTTGCAGGTATTAGGGGTATTAATCTGATGAAAGACGACTAAATATTTTGCAGATGGCGATAATTTAATTACTTAGAACCTAACTAAAGTTCCCAACCTTGAAGCTGTGTGATTCGACTATGATCAGATTGCGGCTTGCTGTCAATTAGCATCTTATTCCAACCACCTGCTTGACCAGGCGAAACTCTTTGAGCTTGGGGTAATTCAGCCAGTATGCCAGAGACCAAATCCTGATTTTGCTCATGGTCTTGAAAAGCGATGATCACTGTATCAAGAGAACGCAAAAAGTCAAGCGGTAATTCCTGACTTTCGCCTACACTCCAATACAATGTGGGTTTACGCTTTTGTTTGTCAATAGTCGATTCTAAGGCAATTACAGAGAGAACTTCAATCGGGTTACTCAGTAGTACCGCTCTTTTAACTGTGGTATCCGTAGCTACCCAAAAACTACCATTTTTACTCAGTTCAGAATTCAGAGGAATAGCGGTGAAATCACCTGTTAATTCTAATTGCTTGGTTTGAGTGGGAACATCATCAAGTGTACGTTCTACAAATACCGCTTGACCTGTGTGACTGCCATAGAGCCAGCCCTGTTGATACAGTTTTGTGAGCAGAGAATTGGGTAAATTGTACTGCTGGTTTAACTTGAGGCGTATTGGTTCCCAGTTTGCTGGTTCTGGTGCAGGTGATAAATTTATGGGCTTGACTGTTGGTGTGGCATTTTCAGTATTTTGCTCTATCAATGTTTGGCTAGGTTCATCGTCTCGTTTTGTGGAGATGTCTGGTATGGCATTTCCAGCATTATCTTCTATAAGTTTCTGGATTAGCTGGTCATCCCGCTGGGGAAGATAACTGACACCTCGATGCTTTTGTAAACCTGCAAAAGTATACGCCTTGCCTAAATGCGTACCACTGAAAGCCACGCTATCAACTTGGTAACTAATGCCTTTGACTTTGCCTGTGCGAGTATAGCCAACGCGGACATTGATCCCTTGTTGTTGTAATTTCCCGATTAACTCCGGCATGATGGGATGGTCTTGGGTTGCTTCGTCAAGCGATCGCTGAAGTTTAACTCTAACACTTTCTTCTCCAGTTCTAGCTAATTGCCTGCGTTCACCAGTGCTTGGACTGTGTTTATCTTTCTCCCAACTGGCTGGCACAGATTGTAAATTGTATTCTTTCTCCAGCTTGCGGATGATGACTTCACTTCTGCGTTTGTCCCAGCTATCAGAAACCGTAGTCCCATCCAATTGAATCCGACTCGCAGCAATATGTGCGTGATCATGTTCCCGATCAACATGACGCACCACTATATATTGATTCATCTCAAAACCCATTGCTTGCAAATACTTCTGAGCGATTTCGTGCCAAGTGTCATCATCCAAATTCTCATGGTGGGGCAAACTGAGGGACGCATGGTAAACAGCCCTACTCACCTTTGGGTTTAATTTTCTCGATAGACCAAACTCAGTTGCTAATTCACGTGGGTTGGTTCCTTCCATGTTCCCACCAATATATCTGGCTCCCTCTTTACCAAAAAGGTAGTCTAACAGTTCTCGGAAACTTTTACCTTTGACGTGCTTGCCAATCATTTTCATCTTCCAGGAAACCGCCTCCGCAGCCTTTGTGCAATGTCCGTAGTGACAAGGGTTTTGTCTGGTACTTTATGCTTCGTCCTGTATATCATTGTTGAAATCGATGTCAGCAATTTCTCGCCGCACTTGTTTGACCAAGTTTTTCACTTGTTCTAACAATCCTCTATCCACGACTACTGGCTCTCCCATGAGTACCGTTGTATTAATTGCTTTAGCTATTTGGTTGAGGTTATTAGCTATTTTACCCAATTCCCAATAAGTTTGACCTGCCACTCTGGTAACACGTCTGGGCAATTTGTTCTTCAAAGTTTTGCTACGAAACAGTTCACTGACGGTCAGACCATTTTCTCGTGCCATTTGTAATGCTGCTTGCCGTTCTTCTGGAGTCAGCATTATTTCTATTTTGCAAGAACGCTTATGTCCCATTGCATCTGTTGCTTCTCAACTTTTTCTAGTTTGACGGGAGTAGTCAGATTTTTGATTAACCATTGGGATATTGTTGAGCAAAATTTTTAAAGGACATTGAGTTTCCCTCTTGCCGAATTTCCTTTTTGAAAGGATGCACCGGATGACAGATCGTTTTTAGATCAACTTCCCCTCGGTCACGGTGGTTGACATACTGAGATAGGAGAACCGTGAACAGAGGGCAAGTTTGTTGCCGCACCTGGGGGGTACTTTTTTTCTCCCCATAAAAAATATCCGGATAGCAACATAGCTTGCTACCCACAAAAACTGGTTTCGCCTTCTCAAATTAAGCGCTGGACGAATCGGCAATGGATCTGAATTGGATCTGGATTGGATCGCAATTGGATCTATGATGGCACATTTTTTATCAATAATTAGCATTTATTGCGAATACAAATATTACATAAGCTACGTAGGCTAGAGAATTGGATCTAAATTGGATCTGTGTTGGATCTGAATTGGATCTGAGTTGGATCTGAGTTGGATCGCAATTGGATCTGAATTGGCACACTTTTGGCAAGTGAATTTCTGAGCAGAAAAGTAACGCTTTGGTCAACAGCAGTGAAAAAAAATATCCAACTGGCTAAAATTTGCCTCAAAAAAAATAGACAGTAGAAAGATGTTCACAGGCAATATTTGCATTTAAGTTAAAAACAGCTTTTACGCATAACACAATTACAGTCATGTCAAACCTGATAGTCAGCTTTGACCCTGGGGCTTCCTTGACCAAGATTGTTTACGAACTAGCAACTGAAGGCCAGCCACGCCTAATGACAATGGAACCAGAGATGCTGAAGTTGCCTCAAAGTTCGATTGACGCTTATATGTCAAGTCGCAAGGGTCTGGAATCTTCTCAACCAGCAGATGAAGCCTGGGTGTCTTGTGCCGCAGATGATCATACAGAATGTACAGTGGTAGGATTCTTAGCACGACAGTTTTCTGCATCCGCCAGACTCGATAAACTCAAGTACGAAACCTCAATTCACAAAGTTTTGGCAGTGATTGGTGCGATTGCCTCCGGCAGTGCGCGGAGCGCAATCGCCTGCGGGTGTGCGCGGAGCGCGATCGCTTCGGGTAAAACGCAAAGTGCGATCGCCGGAGGCGGGGCTAAGTCCTGCGGACACGCTACGCGAATGCCCATCGGTCAACAGAATCAATTGCCCAACAAGTTTTCACTATCACTGACCTCACTACTGCCCTATGGTGAATATCAAAATCGCCAAGCATTTGAGCAACAGTTGCGGAATGCACTCAAGGATTTTAAGTTTCGGGGTCAAAGGTTGCGGGTGAAACTGGAGCGATTCGAGTGTCTGCCTGAAGGTGCGGGATTAGCAATGATTCGTCAACGCCAGAATGGTAAAGAATGGTTCAATACCCAAACCATTGCTGTACTAATGTTTGGGCATCGCAATACCAGTGTCTTATTATTTGAACGGGGCAAGATGACGGCGGGTTACACCAATGGGTTAGGTTTTCACCAAATGGTCAAGCGCGTAATTGAACGTACATCTGGGCAGGATGCCACTGCTTTGACCTCTGCCATCTATGCAGCTGGTTCAGATATCACCGTGGATAACCCAGCAATTCGCGCGTTGGTCAAAAGCCGAGACCCAAAAAACATTGATTACGAATTGCAGATGATTGTTAATGCCATTACTACGGCTAAAGCTGAGTATTGGTCTAGGCTTTACGATTGGCTGGAATCAACTTTACCTGCGGTGAACGAGGTGATTTTGAGTGGTGGTGCAGCGTTGTACTTAGAACAAGAGCTACAAGACTGTTTTCCAGAAATTTCCACTTACTGGGGTACTGATTTACAGCAACAGGTACAAAAGGTTCTTCAGAATAATAGTAATGATTATTACCATACTTTTCGAGATCAAGAAGCTTTATCATTTAGGTTAATTGATGCTTTTGGTTTGTTTATGCGGTTTAGAGCGCAAATGGAGAAAGTAGCATGACTACCAATAAAAAACAGCCCAAAAATCATCACAATGGTAAACCACGTCAAGTTTTTAGATTTTGTTACCACCCTTATTCAAATACTATTGATGGGAAGCTAATGGCATATCTGCAACAGGGATATGGCGAGCGTTCTAGCAAAGAAATGGTCTTACAAGCATTACGAATGTGTTGGTTACCTTTAGCCTACAAAGCACAAGCAAATGCAAGTGTAGATATTACTGATTCAGAACTGCGTCGCATAGGGTTAATTTGTTGTCATTCCCTCGAACAACACTTAGCTTATTTACGGATGGAATTAGGACTACCACACAAATCAACTGATATTTTGCCTGTACCTCTTAGTAACATAAGTAATCCTCAAGCCTTGGCTGCTCTGTTCGGTTTAGATGCTGCTAATTTCACTAGCCATGTTCATACAAATGATAATTTTAGCAGCCAAAGTCAAAATATTAGCAATAACAATAGTCATAGCCAACCACAACCAAAAATTGATTCTGATGCGTTCATTCCTGGTACAGGGTCTTTTCATGATCATACAGACGATATGTTTGAAGATATTTAAGTGTAACTGTTCACACTCCCCCCCCACCTCTCAACGATAAATTAGGGGTTCCGAGCATTTTGTAGGGGGGGGGAGTGAATAACTACATTTAAGTATTAATTAATCCACAGTTAGTGAAACCACAAGGGAGTAAAAAAATGGCAGCAATTCACTTTATAGATGGTGAAAAGGGGGGAGTGGGCAAGTCTTTGTTTGCCAGAGTCATGGTGCAGTACTGCATTGATCATAAACTATCTTATGAATTGGTAGAAGCTGACCCCAGTAATCCAGATGTGGGCATATTCTACCCAGGAAATCATAAAACCGCAGTTTTTAGTGAATCAGAGCGTAAAGCTTATGATGCTGATGAAATTTTCAATTTAGCACTACAAAATTCGGTGATTGTCAATTTACCTGCTCAAGTCTACCCAGCAGTAACAGATTGGATTGACCGGAATCAAATCCTAGAGATTACTGGCAAAAATAAGGTGAAAATATACAAATGGTTTGTTTGTAGTGGCGGTTATGATAGTGTTCAATTATTTATGCGATCGCTAGAACACTTTGAAAAGAAGATTAAGCATATATTTGTCCGCAACTGTGGTTTATGCGATGACTGGAAACACGTAGATGGGCGGGATAATTTACAAGACTTAATCAAGGCTTATAAAGTAGCGGTAATCGATTTTCCCAAATTTAGCTATCGAGAACGGGATATCCTAGATGCGAACCACATCAACTTTTCGGAAGCTAAGAATTATAGTGAATTAGGTGTATTAGGCAAACAAAGATTGCATAGTTTCCTGAAAAGAGCTTTTGAGGAAATTGAAAAAGCTAAAGTTTGGCATCCTCCTGTTGCTTCAATTACTCCACCTGCTAAAACAACTGATGATGCTACTATCAATAGCAAAGTTGCTACTCGGAACTAATCTCATTGACATCTTGTGTAAGTATGCATAATTCTCACACTGAAGAACTCGATTTGGATGATCAGTTTTTGGATTCAGTCGCCGCTAGAGGCAAAGGATTAAATCGGATTCCTTACCCAACTCTTCTAGATTTAGCAATTCGAGGTAAAGATGATGCGTTCAAAGCTAGGGTTTGGGAAATAGTCGTTCAAACTGGAGTTGACCCTGATGACCCAACTTTTTTGATGATGGTGGCTACAGGTAGGTTACAGGCGCTATTGGAAGATAATCCTAAAGAAATGGAGGCAATGTTTGACCAATGGCAAACCCAGCTTTATGATCATCTACAAAGTTATGAAAAAGCAGCAGTTAAAGGTCAGCAGAAAGCGATCGCTCATGCAGTGACGACATTAATTAAACACACAGAATTTGAGCGGGCGATTCATTCTGTTCCTTCGCTCATTGCGGCTGGTATTCTGTTATTGATCACGGCGGCAGTTGGTGGAGTTTTCAGTGTCGGGGGAATGCTTTGGTATCAATCGAGCAATTTAGATCCGGCTGGGCCACGTCAGCTGACTCAAGCACAAGCTGAGGCTCTGAAATGGGCTACCAGCAACGAAGGTAAGTTTGCTCAACATCTCATAGACTGGAATCGAGATTTGTTGAGTCGAGATCATCGTGGTCAACTTGCCTGTAGCAAAGAAGTCCAGCGTCTGGGTGTAACTTTGGAAATCGGAGCCAGTAGCAAAAAAGCCGCATCCGGTTTTTGCACTATTTGGGTACAGCCTCCAAATCAACGTAAGTTTACAACATTACCCAGGCAATAGAAGACAATTGTATTCTCCATCCACAGCCAGCAATGCAAGGGATTACACGAACAAAGTTTGCTGACCAATCAAAGGCATTTTCCTAGAAAAGTACGATTAATTATCAAATTTTAAATTTCAGAGGTTGAGCGTATGTTTAACTGCAAACTTAACTGGTTTTGGCTGATGACAACTGGAGTTATGGTAGCAGCTTGTACTCCTACTACCATAGATACAAGTGGCAATAATGAAAGCAATATTGCCCAAGCTTCATCTATACCTAATTACCCCCCAATGTATAATGTTGAGGTGAAAGTCTGTGGTGATATTATTGCTCCCATTCGAGATGAGCAACGCTGTATCAACCAAAATCTGCGCTTGTGGGGGCCAGTAAAAGAAGCGAAATTAGTGCGTACAGGTATTTCTCTGCCATCTGTTTCTGCTGTAGATCATAAAGTTGCGATCGCTTCTCAAGGCTGTTATCCTGTTTACTTGCAACCTTCCCAGCCGCAGTTTTATTGGGCTGATACAATTATTCAGGTTAATCGCGGTTCTACACCAACCATTGAAATCAAACAAACGCAACTTTCCAACCAGCAGATTTATGAGTTAATGACCAATCGGCTTACCAGTCGGAGAATTGCCACCTTTGGCGGGAGGGGCTGCGAACCTGCGCCTGTAAATTAAAGTTTTTTGTTGTACGATAGGTCAAATCAATTCCAAATTCAAAAAAAGGTCACTAACCCTTATTTTAGTGTCCTTCGGGTAAGGGTGGGTGGGAAACGAAAATACCCCGAATCATCTCATTTAATTCGGGGTATGGCAATTAATCTTCTAGTTCCATCTCTTCATCATCTTGCTCGAAATCTTCATCTATCAATTCATCAGAATTGCTGCTTAAACTATTGAGTCCGTCGATGCGTTTAGAACGAGCAGCTTTATGAGCAGCACGTCTATCTCGAATTTCATCCAAATTATTCAAGCCGTAAAGCTTACGGGCATAATTGATTAATTCTTTTAATGGTGTGTTGAAGTAATCCTTACGAAACTGAGAATTGTGTTTTTCCCAATCAAATTCTTGTGCGTTAAACCTGGACACTGCGGCTAATTCTCTTCCTGATTCTTCCCGCAATACTTCAATGACCATCAGGTGTACCTTTTCCTGATAAGTCTTGACTCGTTCTAAGGCAGGAATGTGCTTTGCAATTTTGTTTCTTGGTTTAGCAAGTTTGCGAACATTAACCATGAGAATCACTCCTTGATATTTTATTTTTCTCATAGAAACCGCATCGAAAGATGCCATTCGCTTCAGCTTATTTATAACAGTTTTGATTTAAATACACTACAAATTTATCTGTATTCCTCTAAAAAAAATACCTGCATTATTTCCAATAAAACAGGTATTTTTGGCTAATTATTATGTTAACTGTTGGGGATAAGTTGGAAGTATCTACTCGTCTTCATCTTCGTCCTCGTCTAAGTCGTCATCTTCATCTAAATCTTCGTCGAGTTCATCGTCGTCCTCCTCATCTTCATCCAGGTCTTCATCAAGTTCGTCGTCTAAATCGTCAAGTTCTTCAAGTTCTTCCTCTTCTTGTTCTTGGAAAGAGTTGCGACGTTCCAGAGATGCGCGGTTAAACTCCACTAAATCCGCTATTGCTTGCTCAGGGTCACTGCTGATAGTGTCGTATAGCATACTCATAAAGATTGCTACTACTTCTGGTGAATATTTGAGTGCATCCGGTTGTCCAAACAATTTAGTAAATAATTTGGTGTTCCACTTCTGCCAATCAAACTTTTTGTTACCACCTTTCTTTTTGACTTGGGCTGCAATATCAAGTCCGAGTTTTTCACGGGCTGCGTGACCGATTTTGGTAGAAACACGGGAATCACGTAGTTGGAGTTTAACGCCGTATTCCTTGAAAATTAGGTTCCGCAGTTCCTTCAATAATGCTAACGCCTCTTGCTGTGGTGAAGCATTTGCAACTTTTGATTTCGTGGCAGCAGTTGTGCTATTTGCTTTGACTGAGCCTCTACCATTAGCTGCATGACGAGTATTGTTGTTAGCACGAGTTTTGCTTATTCCTTCGGTGCGCTTCGCAATTGCCATTTCAGAAATTCCTTTCTTAAGTGAATTTTTCACTTCCTTGCCGCAATCGCGGCTTTCACATCCACTTCCCATTTCCTACTCATTGATTGAAATGAATCAGAATTTTGGTTGATTTTTCTTGTTATATATAGAAGTAAGAGTATGGGGTAATACTTATGTATTTTTTTTGCATCAGTCGATGTTTTCACAGCAGTAAATATGCTAAATATTGTGATTACAAATGAAATTTAGCCATGAGGTTAGTGATCATTAACCTTATGGCTAAAGCATCAGCGATAAATTTGCTTTAAAACCGAAAAATAACTTGTTTAAGTCAGAATTATGGAATTGACAGACTGGCCGGCTCTGGCTGACCAAAATACTGCACTTGTAGCCTTGGAGTATCATACGCCTGACAGAATGCAGATATTACAGCAATTTTACCATTGGGGTAAGGAGCGGTCTTTGTCTGTTTTTGTCTGGAATCCTGGTTACTGTGGACTACAGCAATTAATTCAGTATCAAGAGCAGTATATTCTACAGCCAACTAACAGGGGTAAAAATGGAGATATTATTCAGTATCTTCTGGAGGAATATCAACCTGGTATTTATTTACTGGAAGGATTGTTAAATCAGGGTGATGGTAATAAAATTAGTAACAAACGTAGCTATCAACTACTTAATGCCTGTCATCAAGCTCTTTGGAGTCAGCACAATCATTGCTGGGTATTATTGGAGACTTACGTTCAACTACCACTAGAATTACAGCCTTTTATTCCTGTATTATCTCACCCACTTCCAGACCAACAGCAAGTGCAGATGGTTGTGCAGCAGTTTTGTGATACCTGGGTTGAGCATAGCAATTATCGCTATTCTTGGTTAAAGACAACAGAAAAAACCGCAGCGCTGCAATTGTTATTTCGCGCCTGTCAGGGTTTACCCATTGGCGAGATAAATATGCTACTACAGCAATGTCTCGGTTGTGCAGAGCAACTTGAGGAAATGGTGCAATTAGTGCTGGAGCATAAAGTTAACAAATTGCGGGGGCGGGGTTTAGAGTATATTGCTCAACCTGATGTACCTTCAGCCGGGGGATTTGATTTACTGGAAAAAAGATGGGAAACTATTACCTGTTTGCTGCAACCAAAAGCACAGGCATACAGTTTGAAGTTTCCTACGGGGATGCTGTTATGGGGTCCACCGGGTACGGGTAAAAGTCTCTCTGCCAAGTTAGCCGCGCAAAAAATGGGATTACCACTGTTAGCTGCTAATTGGGGTGTATTATTGGGTAGTCCTGATCCCGACAGAGCATTAAAGGAATTTATTGCTTTGGTAACATCCTTGGCTCCTTGTGTACTTTACTGGGATGATTTTGATAAGGGATTTGCAGGTTGGGACTCTAATGCAGATGGTGGTGTAGCACGACGGTTATCAGCTGCTTTATTAACTTGGATGCAAGAGCATCAAGAGCCAGTTTATACCATCGCCACTGTTAACCGCTTAGAAATGTTACCTGCGGAATTAGTTCGCCGTTTTGATGATATCTTTTTTGTAGACTTACCCCATGAAGGGGCTAGATATGAAGTCTTCAATCTACATCTAGCCAAGTTTTTTCCAGCTTTTCGAGACTACAATTCACCTTGGAATGATGACCAATGGCGGAGATTGTTGGCTGAATATCGTATTTGCACTCCGGCAGAAATTGGTAATGCAGTCCGTCGTTGTGCTGAGGAAGCTTTTTACCAGGGTAGACCAGGGCAGGTTGAGTTTGAGGATTTGCTACAACAGCGACAAGTGTTTACACCAGCTATGGAGCGAGAGTCAGAACAAATTCAGGCTATTCGCAATCAGGCTATTTATGCTCAACCTGTGGCTAGTCAGGATGTTTCTCGCTTTGCTGCTCAACATCAAGAGTTGTTTGGGTAATATAAACTCAATACCAAGTACAAAGCATCACCTGTGCAAACATTCAGTGACCTTTTGTTGAATTGATTTTACGCATTTTGTTAATTCTCGTACTAAGTGGCAGAAAAGGCTGAGAGAAAACTTAGGGATTGACCATAAATTCTGATAAATTAGACTAAGATTAAATAGCTAAATAAGCAGTTAACGCCCTTGTCATGAATCCCTACGCTATCCTTTCTCAAACAGAATATCAGCGTGTTAGTGATGGCATGACCCGACCCCTGCTTGAAAATTGCGAGACTGCCTCACATATTCTGATTTTAGTCTGGCCACAACTCGGTGATTTTGATAGCCTCGAATATGCTTGGTGGTTACAGCGCGAAGCTAAAAAATGGCCAGATGAAAAACTTGCTATTCGTGCAGTGGGAATTGGAAATCGCACTTCTGGAGTAAAATTCTGTGAATATACAGGATTTTCGCCTGAGAATTTATTTGTTGAACCGAATGCAGAACTACATCGCCAACTCAACCTCTATTCTGGTCTGAATCTTTCTCTCCCTGGACTTTCTGTGTCTGGGAAAGCTTGGCTAAATCTCATGTTAATGTGTGCAGGGGTTGGAAGTCCAGGAACGCTAAAAGAAGTTTTTCGGGGATACAAGGGAGATCGTCAAGCGCCTCAATTGATTGAAGATGAGGAAATTATTCAAGGTACTCCTTTACCTGCTTTTCAAGGCTCGTTTTTTCAACTAGCTGGCGGGAGTGGGTTTCAACGTCCCTTTGAGTTAGCTACTCTCCGGCTACAGAATATGGTGGAAGTTCTGAGTAATTGGCAAACTTATGTACCTAATTCTGCGTACTTAACTCAGCGCGGTGGAACTTTTCTGTTTGATTCCACAGGACAGTTACTTTACGAACATCGAGATCCAGGAATTTTGGGCTTTGCTGCTAATATGAGTCAGCCCCTATCATTTTTATCCTTGATCGAAACAGATAGCTTTATCTCAACTCAAAATTCCTAATTGTTATTTCAATAACATCTAACCTAACAAAGGAGTAAAATTGGATACGGCTTTCAAAATGTGAGACCAAAACCCAAACAAATTTTGGGAACATAACAAGATGAATTTGTATGAGGCATAGCAAGCGTGAGATGGAAGGAAGCAATCCCAGTCACGCTTCCCTAAATCTTTATGCAGCAAGGATTACAGAATTTAGTCTAAAACCTTAGCCTATTTTTAGACTAATTTGAATTTTCCGACTAAACCTCTTCCTGACAATGGCGAAACGCCCATTGCAAATCGAAAATTCCGTTTATGCCATAAGTATTTATTCGTAAATATTTATAATTCATGATAGCACGTATTTTTTCCGACTAAGTATCGCTAAAAATAGTACTAAAAAAGTCAGGAATCCGGCTAAATATAAAGGATAGCCATAGGTGATGGGATGCGATTGATGAATGAGTGTACCAGCAATCACAGGACCAATCCCATTAGAGATACTTAAATAAGATGCGTTCAAACCCATAGCAGTTCCCTGGTCTTGTGCTTTAGCATTCAGAGAAATTAGTGTATTAATCATGGGTTGAACTAGAGAATTGAATAGAGAAAATAAGATAGCAACTATTACAAAATAAATGATATTCTGCCAAATTGGCATGAGAACAAAAGATAAACTGCGGATAAATAAAGCTAGAAATAATATATTTACTAGATTAAATTTCTGACTGAGAATTGAAACTCCCCAAGTCTGCATGATTACGCCCAGGACTCCAAAGACTAGAAACATCAGCGTCAAAGACTCGCTATTTTGACCCAACACATTAATAAAGTAGGGTTGAAAAGCAAAGGTAAAAATCGTGAAAGTAGTGCCAATAAAAAAGTTGATTACTAAAAGTACACCAACTTTCGGCATAGCCAAACCGCTAATTAAATTTCCTAAACCTAGCTCAAAGATGTTTTGCGCTTTGTCAGCTTTGTTTTGCAGGGTTTCCGGTAAAACGAAGATTGTCACTAAAAGTCCTACAAATGCAACTGCACTCGAAACTAAAAAAGCCGTCCCTAAAGAAATCTGCTGCGCTAGCAGACTCGTAACTGGGCCCAAGACAAAACCCAAACCAAATGCTGCTCCATAAACCCCAAACCCTCTGGCTCGGTTTTCTGAAGTGGTGACATCGGAAATAATTGCCTGAGCAACAGAAGCATTACCTCCAGTTATGCCATCCAGAAATCGCGCGAAAAAGAGAACACCTGCTGTGGTCGCAGTGCCAGCGATTAAGTTAGCAATTACAGTCCCAGCTAAACTGATAATCAATAAAGGTTTCCGCCCAAAGCGATCTGAAAGTTTACCAATAACAGGCGTTGCGAAAAATTGAGCTACAGAGTACATCGAAAATAACAAACTAGTCTGGAAATCGCTGAGACCAAATCGTTTGCCATAAAGATAGATAATGGGAATTAAAATTGTCAAACTGAGGGAGTTAATAAAAGCAATTAAGGCGGTAATCCAGAAATTTCGGTTCATCAGCGATTTATAACCACCAGGTTTTGAGTTAGCGACTTGTCAACTCTAGTAATACTACCCACTCTGCGTTTTTTTGGCTACTCCCAATGAAACTTCGACTGACGAAACTTTCACAAAAGCAAAAACAGGGTCTAATTCCACGGATTCACATCAAGATCCAAAATGGACTGTTCGAGATTATGGGTATGGGTGCATGGTATTCCTACTGGCGTGACCCCTACCATTTGCTGCTGACAATTCCTTGGGCTGGCTTTGTCATCCTCATTTGTGGTTTTTATGTAACTATTAATACGCTATTTGCTCTGGCTTACTGGGTAGGGGGAGATTGTATTGCTAATGCTCAACCAGGCTCGTTTTTAGATGTCTTTTTCTTCAGTGTACAAACCCTAGCATCCATCGGCTACGGTGCAATGTATCCTCAAACAACTTACGCCAATATCATTGTCACGATTGAAGCGATGGTCGGACTGATGGGAATTGCTGTGATGACAGGACTAGCATTTGCCAGGTTCTCTAGACCTACTGCTCGTGTCATGTTTAGCCGAGTTGTGGTGATCATACCTCATGAGGGAGTGGCTACACTGATGTTTCGCACTGCTAACCAGCGCCGTAACATGATCCTGGAGGCACAGATGAAGGTTTACTTAATGCGTGATGAAGTGACGGCAGAAGGGGAATTTATGCGTCGGATTTATGACCTCAGACTGCTGAGACATCAAACGCCTAGCTTCTCATTAACGTGGTCTGTAATGCATGTCATTGATGAGTTTAGTCCTCTATATGGAATGACTTCAGAATCATTAACCCAGACAAATGCTTTGCTGATTGTCTCTGTGAGTGGTATCGATGAAACAGTTGCACAGGTCGTTCATGCCCGTCATACTTATGGTGCTAATGAAATTCTCTGGAATAATCGCTTTGTCGATATCATCCATCATACAGCCGATGGACATCGCTATATCGACTACAAGCATTTTCATGATATCCAACCTTTAGATGAAGTAGGTTGAGTTGTTAACAGTTATCTCCATCATTCATGAGCAATATCTTTGCATTACAGCATCGCAATTCTATAATGGTGCGTTAACCTGCGGCTTAACTTATTCCATGTATGATAAATTGTCAACTTCTAACGACCGGGAAACAGGTAAACATTCCCAGCTAGTCGAGAATAATGAGAAAATATAGGGATGTTTACATATCATATTTACAAAACAAATCCCCCAACCCAATCCTATAAATAGGTGACAATTACCGAAGAAAGTGAGAAGAAATTATCAACAGTTATCTGAAATAATTTCGCTCATTCTTTGGCGTTCTTTGGGAAAACTTTTTTGTTGACTGATTAATCACCCATGACTGTTTATTGTTCATTGTTTTAAAGGAGTGATCGCTCAATGGCAAAATTTCTTTTATCTACCCTACCGTTTGTTGGTCATGTTGCGCCAATGCAACCTGTAGCGCAACAATTAATTGAGCGCGGACACGAAGTTGTTTGGTATGCCAGTAAATATTTTCAGTCGCAAGTAGAAAACACAGGGGCGCGTTTTCTACCCATAACCAATTCTTTTGACTATGGCGATGGTGACTACAACAAATATTTTCCTAAACGTGCGGCTTTGACAGGTCTAGCACAGTTAAAGTTTGACTTCAAACACTTGTTTATCGATCCAATACCAGGACACTTACAAGATTTAGAAACGATCTTGTCAAATTTTCAGGCAGATGTACTACTGGCAGATCCCGCAGTTGTAGCAGTGAAAATCTTAGGCGAGAAACTGGATATACCTTGGGCATATCTCAATATCAGTGTGCTTGGTCTACCCAGTTGTGATGTGCCACCCTTTGGCTTAGGGATGTTGCCTACTTATTCTCAATTAGGACAAGCGCGCAATGCCGCTTTGTACTGGTTAAGTGACCAGATTTTCTTTGCCGATGTCCAAAAGTATTTCAATCAGTTGGCTAAAACCATTGGTTTTGAACCTTTCCGGTTTGGTCCTACCGTTTCTCCCTGGCTGTATTTGCAACCATCTGTGCCGTCGTTTGAGTATATCCGCACCGACTTGCCACCCACAGTACATTTCATTGGCCCCTTACTGCCTAATTCACCACTGGACGCACAAATGCCCGAATGGTGGAATGAGGTAATAAATACTAATAAACCTGTTTTACTAGTAACACAAGGTACTGTTGCTACACAAACGCAGCAATTAATTGAACCAACCCTTCAAGCTTTAGCTAACGAAGATGTACTCATTGTCACGACTACAGGTGGCAAAAGTCAGGATAAGTTAAAGTTCAACTTGCCTGCTAATGGACGTATTGCCTCATTTATCCCCTTTACTAAATTGATGCCTCATGTTTGTGTTTACGTAACCAATGGTGGATATGGGGGCGTAACAGTTGCTCTGGCGCATGGCGTTCCCATTGTTTCTGGCGGTCAGACAGAAGATAAACCAGAAGTCAACAACCGTATTGCCTATTCTGGTGTAGGAATTAATTTAAAAACAGCCACCCCCAAACCAAGACAAATTCGTGATGCTGTGATGAAAATTTTATCGGACAATCGTTATCAGCAGAAAGCACAATATATGAAAACTGAGTTCGCTAATTATAATGCCGCCGATACAGCAGCCCGACTTTTAGAAAAGTTAGCAATAACAAAGCAACCCGTGTATGCTAATTTACCTCAAGAAGCTTACTTAGCAGGTTGGAGGCAATCAGCGCCAGCATATTCAACCTAATTACAAAATTACAAAACTGCCTTATTATCCAATACGGTTCAGTTAAAGGTCAATTGGTACGGCAAAAACCAGGGTTTTCAACGATTTTCAGTTCATAGAGCCATTTGATTTTTGTAAACCTTTCGTAGCAATACTTTCAGACGTTACATGGCGGCTCATGTCACTTTCGCTACTTTTACTCCTACGCCATCGCCCCGAGTGTGGGAGACTGAGACTGAATCACCAATAAGGTAATTTATTTTACATACTAAAACATTTATTTACAACGTGTCCCTTCAACGAATCGCACTTCCACATCCCGTGAAAAGTCAGGATCGCGGTAGGTAAAACCAGTATAATGCGATCGCCTCCGGCGGGCGCTCCGCGTCATCGCTCTACCCAATTTTTAGGCGAAATAAAATAGCATTGTTTGTGCTTCGCAAATCATCTGTTTATCCCAAGGGTTAGTGTTGCAATACAATGTAAATCTGGTATAAATAGTAATCGCTATAATGCTATAGGTTACAGCCAGCATCACTAGAAACGCTTGCTCTTTGAGCTTTTGAGAAAGCTTGAGTCCGCAAATAGTACCTGCTACTGCTCCACAAACTGCTCCTGGAGGTACTAAGAATATAGCCATTTGAATTATTGTTAGCGCTCCAAGTCCCCCACCACCTGATAACCCTGGTTTAGACAATATAGGCAGCATAGCAATCAGCATTGTGCCGAAAAACGCTCCCATGATAGCAGGTAAAATTGTCAGATGTTTGTGACGAGAGATTGTCCTTGCTAGTAATCCAACGATACCTCCAATGATAATTGCAATCAAGACGCTAAAAATCGAACTCATCATTAACCTCGACAAAACAGTATTAATCATCATCAAGTTGTTTTTATTTTGTTTGGTATTATTGCGTTTTGTTTCGCACTGAAAGGATTAATTATTTTATTTGGGTGGCTTGGAGACAAAGGGGAATACTAATTCTGGATAAGCTTACACAAAAAACCGTAGCAACTATCCCCCCAATGATTTTTGAACACTCCCCCATCAAAAAAATGATACCCCCTTTTTTGGAGAAATGGAAGCGATCACAGTCAGTGGGGTAAAATGCTGGAGATTTTTATGGGATAAGGATTTGGGGGCGGGAACGGGTTGGATTACACGCCCTAAAAATAGAGATATAGTTATAGCTGATTTACAAGGAAACAGCCAATTCAAGCCGTTTAACTCAGTTAATAGGAAAATAAATAATGGATCATCTCACAGTTGTATCAATTCTGGATAAACAAATTCAGATTGGAAGAACCAAAATTCCGGTTGTACTCATCCCAGGAATGATTTGCTTGTTTGCCATCATCATGGGTCTTAATGTCGTTTACCTAAAACGGTATAACAAACTTATGTCCTATTTCGAGAGATTCTACCCCGAAATTTATGAACGAATTGGGATTAAACCTGATTTCGGTTTATTTTATTCTAAGGCCAATAAATTCAAGCCTTTGATTGACTTTGCCAAACATCATGAGCCTCTCAATGATCCAAAAGCAGAAAAATTGTTGGCAGATTTTATCGAATTTAATCGAAAGTTTACCTGGCTCGCTTCAGGTATCTTGATTGTTGCAGCTCTAACATATTTCGTTATTGGGATAGTGGCAACTTCAAGCTGATATTAAATTAAATGCCAAGCCTAGGCTATCTCAGCGTCTTTAGACCTGAGAGTGTCAAATTCATCTCATGAATTTTGTTAGTACCAATTCCAACTCACCTGGTTTACAGCACTTCCGGCAGCTATGAGGTACATCCCAAAAGCTGAAAGTTATGATAGGAGAGGGACAAGGAGAAAAACTGTATTGCCTAATAGCCGGAAGGGCTGTAAAATCACCTTCAGCAGGTTGCCGATTTTGTTGGGTTGGTTCCAAATAAACATATTGACAATAAACATTAGCAAATCGAGTATCAGGATTAATCACCCATTTAAAGACACAGATTCCTGTTAAGACAGCACGGGAAAAATCTGTATTGTTTACATCGGAATAACTAAAGTCGGCATCAGTTAAGTTGGCTTTCCTAAAAGATGTTCCGGGATGACTGTGGATAGATTCGACCAGCCATTGGAAAATAAGCAAGGTCAACATCGCCAAAATCACCATCAGCACTAAGAGGAAAAAGCCCTGCATTACCTCTCCATTAATGAGACTAAAGAAGCTAACAAATGTCAGCCCAACTGTCAACGTCACCATTACCGCAAAGAGTACAGCAGTGGCTACAATGCCCATGAAGCTTGTAAGTTGTGGAAAGAGGAAGGTAATACGCTCTCGGATAAAATGCTGTAACAGCAGCACTAATAATAGGATTGCACCGCGAAAGAAGCGGAGGAAATTATCTGATAGGTTGCTCAAAAAAATAAGTGACACCTGGGCTACAATTATACTGAAGCCCAGTAAAACAAATGAACCAATGATAGTTGCAGCAATTAAGATATTAAACTGGCGGCTACTTTGTCCCGTTTCGACTTTCTGAAAGTTGGCTCCAATTAAGGTTGTTCCTGTAAAGTTGCACCCCCGCAAGTCTGAACCACTGAAATCAGCACCAGTCAAGTCCCGCCCTTTGAAGTCGCAATTTTGCAAGTTCTGATTACTGTAGTTCAGGTTGGTCATTATAGTTACTCAATACGCCTCAGAGATTTTAACCCAGAGTTACAACTTATTCCTTGGCTTGTGGAATATTATCGTTCTATGGGTCTGGTCAAAGCCGTTCGTCAACGACACCGACGAACGGCTGCTAGGTCACTTGACATCTGGACTTCTGCCTTAACTTGACACCCATTGCATGAACGGCTCACCGTCAAAACCCCCATGAGGCATTCCTTTTCCACGTTTTTCTGGCTCTTTGGGAAATATCTCCTCAAACAATTTCCATTCCAGGTCGCTCAATCCTTTCCTGCGGAACGCTTCGCGAACAAAACGTCTAGCCATCAAGTGATACGCCTTACTATCGATGATGAGTAGATTACCACATTTTTACATTAGTGGGATAGGTTCAGAAAAGTGAGCAAGAAATGAGCAATTTTTGGTCTGGAAAGTGAGTAGTAGGAGCAAATAAGCTGTGGAGAGCTTCGGTAATAGCCGCAGTCTTTTTTGAAATACAAATCAATTTACTATTTCCACACCAACTGTAGAAGCTGAACACCTCAAGGAGGGCAACTATGAGAATAAATGCTCGGAGTATCACCTCTTTTATACCAACTGAAAGCAGGTTACTCATAGATAAAGCAGTCCAAAATATGATATTTCTTTACATCAAACGATCGCTATATTGGAATAAAGTTACTCGTTTTTTTCGTCCCATAGTGGCATTTGTCGCTATTTTGCTCGTAGTCCTAAGCTATGCAACCCCTAAAGCTTTGGCTTCAGACCACCAGGACACAACTTTTCTGGCCACTAAGCTGACTGCTGCGGATCTCACAGATTTGTATGTGTTTGAGAGTCCGACAGACTCCAACAATGTGGTTTTAGTCATGGATTTCGACCCTCTGATCGTTTCTGGTGAAATGAGGCCCTTCGATCCAAATGTTCTTTATCAGTTCAAGATTGATAACACTGGCGACAGTATTGAAGATGTTGTACTCCAATTCAATGTCAATGGCACAAGCAATAACCAAACTGTTACAGTCCGAGGCCCAAGTAGTCCTATCAAAGTAGGAACAGAGTCAGCTTTGCTGCCAGTAAGTTGGACAGGGCAACTCAACCAAACATTTTCGACACATAACGGCATGAAGTTCTTTGTTGGCACACGCAAAGACCCGTTCTTTTTCGATTTGGAACAGTTCTTCAAAATCATTCCGGATCGCAATTATCTTTTACAGCCTAATCCTAGTCCTCCGTTCCAAGTCCTTTCCTTCAGACCACCTGGACAAGCACAAGACACCCTAGCCCCATTCAATGTCCACTCAATTATTGCCGAGCTACCCAGGCAACTACTTGGTAGTGGAAAGATTGGTACTTGGATGACAACGAGTGTAAAAACCCCTAGACTCACAAACGGGAATTTTGCTCAGATTGAGCGGTTAGCAGTTCCGGCTCTGAATGAACTTTTTATGGACTTCAAGGCTCATAATAATAGTAATCTTCAGACACCAACCAAAGACGCTAGTAGTCAATCCCAATTCATTAAAGCTTTTGTCAACGCCATCGGTAGACCTCAAGGTATAGCTGATGCAGTTATCTCGGTAGCGATTCCTGATGTTATCCAAGCCGACCTTTCTAAATCCAGTGGTAGTTATTTTGGTTCTCAGTTAGGCAACAACTTTGGTGGTAGAAGACCAAAAGATGACGTAATTGATGTCACAGCATCTGTTGTCTTTGGTGATGCAGTTACAGGGATTACTGCGGGTCAATTTCCAGACCTGACTAGCGATAATGTTGGGCCTAATAATGCTAACTTTCTTTCTGCCTTCCCTTATTTAGGCAATCCTTTGTAAGGTTTATGTATCTACGAATACTATGGGTGTTAGTGCTGACTAGCCTACTGGTTTTACTAAGACCCTGTGATACACAAGCGCTAAGTTTAGGCTACACCAATGGTAAGTTAGACACATATTCCTCTGCTGTGCAACTGCTGAGTGTTACTTCCAGGCAGATATTACCAGTTCAGCCGTCAGATTTAGTCTTCCCCGATTATTTAGAGCGATCGCATATTATCAGCGTCTATGAAGAGCAAGTTGCCCAATCTCCCAATTCCTCAATATTGTTACGTCTCTTGGCTGACCAATATTTGAGGCGCTTTCGAGAAATGGCAGATGTGGAAGATGTGTTACGAGCAGAACAAGCGGCACGTAGATCCCTGGCACTACAGCCGCGCCATAATCAGGTTTCTTCCATGCTCCTAGCATCAGCTTTACTATCTCAACATCAGTTTCGATCAGCTTTAAATGTGTTAAATAATTCATCTGGTGATAATCCCAATATTATCTCGCTGAGGGCATCCATTCAGATGGAGTTGGGTGATTATGAAGCAACTCATCAACTATTGCAGAACCTGGCTGAGGAAGAATCGAACTCTGGGCATAACGCGGTTTTAGCTCGTTACTTAGAGTTAACTGGCAATCTAGCCTCAGCGCGACAACTGCTAGATGAGGCTATGCAGGAGATGGACTCTTTCTACACGACGAGCGCAGAAACTCGTGCTTGGTTTCATGTGCGGACTGGGGATCTTGCTTTTGCAGCCGGCGATTTTGCCCTGTCTGAGCAGCGATATCGGGAGAGCTTGGACCTCTTCCCACGGCATATAGCTGCGTTTATAGGACTGGCCCGCCTCTATGCGGCACAGCATCGCTGGCAGGATGTTCTAAATATCGCCAACCAGGGTATAGAACTGATGCCGTTGGTAGAAACGCTGGGGTATAAGGCTGATGCTCAACTAGCTCTGGGAGACCAGGAAGGCGCAGCTGAAACTGAAGATTTAATCGGGGTAGTCGCTTACCTGAGTAAGGTTAAAGGAATCTACGATCGCGCAATGGCTGTCTACTACACTGAACATGGAATCCACTTACCAGAGGCGCTACAGATTGCCCGTAGTGAAGTAGCAGTGCGAGACGACGTATATGCAGAGGATACCTTGGCTTGGGCAGCTGCGGCTAATGGGGAATGGGAAGAAGCGCAAAGGGCAGCACAAAGGGCAACTCGCTTTGGAACAGAGGATGCCTTGCTGCAATTCCATGCTGGCATGATTGCACTTCACTTAGGTAATCGTGAGTCAGCAATCAAGCGCCTAACTCAAGCTGTTAGCCTCAATCCTCAATTTCATCACAAGTATGCTGATGAAGCTCGTCAAGTCTTGGCTAACTTAGTACCCTCTGTCTCTTTTTCCACTCCTAACGTTATAGGGAGTTCTTTATGAAAAAGCTACTACATTACTTGGCTGGGATTACTGCAATCATCGCAATATGTTTATTTTGGATGCCGAAGGCGGATGCCCATCCTTTAGGGAATTTCACCATCAATCATTACGCAGGTGTGCAGGTAGCAACCGATGGGGTGGGAATTGATTATGTTTTAGACATGGCAGAGATTCCTGCTTTTCAGGAGATTAATCACTTAGATACTAATCACAACCGCAAAGCTGAACCTGTAGAGACGGTTCAATACCCTGATCAAAAATGTCAGGAAGTCAACTCGCACCTAGAACTGTTGATCGATAAACAGCCTTTAGCACTGTCTTTGATCAAATCAACAGTCGAATTTCCTCCAGGTGTAGGAGGATTATCTACACTGCGGCTGAGTTGTAACTTTCAAGGGACAGGGGAGTTAGTAGGCGCGAATCAATTAATATTTGAAGATAAGTTTTATCCACAGCGCTTAGGCTGGCGTGAAATTACTGTCGCTGCAAATGGCGTTCCCATTCAAGGTGATTTCACCTCTTTGAGTATCACCAACCGCTTGAGAGATTACCCCACTGAGTTACTTAGCAGTCCTCTCGACCAGCGTCGGATTGACTTTAAACTCAATCCATCTCTGACATCGAGTCAACAAGCGCCTCCAGCGTCTGTTAAATCATCCAGCCGCTTAGATAATGCTTTAACCGAAAGAAGCAACGATGTCTTCACTAGCCTAATTACCCAGGAAAATCATAATTTCCTGACTATCCTCATAGCTCTAGCGATCGCCTTTTTATGGGGTGGTTTACACGCTCTGTCCCCTGGTCATGGAAAAACGATAGTCGGTGCTTATTTGGTGGGTTCCCGTAGTAAAGCCCAACACGCCTTATTCCTGGGGCTGATTATGACGATTACCCATACTGCTGGCATATTTGCTCTGGGGCTGGTCACTCTTGGCACATCCCAGTTTATTTTGACAGAGCAATTGTACCCTTGGTTAAGCGTACTCTCTGGTGTACTGGTAACTGTAATTGGTCTGAATTTGTTGATCAATCGATGGCAAGGGACTCAGGTCTCTCATTCACACGACCATGTACATAGTCATCAACACAGCCACGACTTGCATGATCACCAGACGCTCGATGACTCGCTACCGCTTCGCTATCACCACAATCATGAGCATTCACATTTACCGCCTCACGGTGATGTAACTTCCATGAAGTGGTCTAGCCTACTAGCGCTGGGAATTTCAGGCGGCTTGTTACCTTGTCCTTCAGCCTTAGTAGTGTTGCTGAGTGCGATCGCAATGGGACGAATTGGCTTTGGACTAGCGCTGGTATCTGCCTTTAGCTTAGGTCTAGCAGCAGTGCTAACTGGAATCGGCTTAATACTGGTTTACGCCAAAGATCGATTTGAGCATTTGTCATTCCAGATACCCAAGATAAAAATGTTACCTGTGGCCAGCGCCTTATGTATCACCATAATTGGCTTAGGCATTACTTCACAAGCTTTACTCGCTCATCCCTGGAACTAAATGAAAGTGTTCAGACAAAAACACTCAGTTTTGTAAAAATAACCGTTGAATAACTATATGTCACAAGCACTCAAAGAATCCATCCTCTCAGACAACAATCTATCTCATCGCTCTACCAAATTTTCACAAACAGCCAAACTTAAAAGTGAGCGTTCATTTAATTTTTGGCAAAAATCGCTAAAACGTTCAATCCCTATTGCCTCTGCTGCCATCGCTCTATCTGTAAGTGTTATCCTGCCATCTGAGGCATCCACCATTTCATATTCGGGTGACACAACAAACGCACCAACTTTTAACCGTCCTGAAACGGAAGGGTTTGAAGGTGGTACAAACCCACCCACATCACTTTCTAGTAATGGCACCGCCGTTCCTTATTACAGCCAGCTTTTCTTAGTTGATACTACTGGCTCTTATGATGTTGTAGGTTCTCAAGATTTTTTGGGCATCCAGTTCTTGTACCAGAACAGCTTCAATCCAACTACTCCATTAGATAATTTACTCAGTGGGAATGATCCTTTTCCCGATGAAGGCACATCTGGTTTTAGTGGCTTGAACTTAACTGCCAATAATCAATACTTTTTAGTCACTACTGGATTTGACAATAGCAATAACAGTTTTGGTACTTTTACCAATACCATCACAGGCCCTGGCAATATTACACTTGTCTTTGAACCTTCTTCAATCTCTGTCCCCGAACCTTCTTCAATCGCCAGCACAGTAGCCTTTGGTATTTTTGGTAGCAGCTTCATACTAAAGCGCAAACTGAAAAAGCTAAAATCTGTCAACTAACCTCCGAATGAATCATCTAGATTCATTACTTATACCAATTCTATGTAAACTTGCACTTAATAACTAATTCCTTTGTTGGCGTACTTGGCTGTTGCAGCAAGCTGCTCCGCGTCTACGTTGAATAAATATTAAGTGCAAATTAAGTAGGCCGGTGTGAAAATCTCAATGTATGTCAAATCAATTCAAAAAAAGGTCATTGTGAATGGAACGAAGTGAAATGAAGCATAAGACCGAAGCGGTCACAATACGGTTCGGATAAGGTTAATAATGGACATTATTTTCAAAAGTGGAATGTAATAATCAACCTTTTGGCATTCTAAAAATTGGGATTTTTGGTTAACCGAACCGTATTGGAAGCGGTCACGCTCCGCGTTAGCGTAGCTTTCGCTTTAGCGATACGCAACGGTTTTGTCGATTTTATATTCTGTTACATAGCGGAAAATTTTAGCACCCACTTACTTAATTGAGAATTGGTATTAACTTAACGGGCAATCACCCGTTAATGATTGAATCTAAACTCCCAAAAGTAGTAATAACTAAGGATAGTCGTAGTCTATCTAATTCATTGCTATAGGAATCCGGTTTGATATCTGAAATTATTTACGTAGTCAGATAAAAGCCAAAAAGCAATACGCAAAAGGGTCTCAGGGAATTTAGGTGTACGGAGTTTTGTATGGCTACGCCACGCAAGCTATCAAAAATCAAATATGAGTCCTATAGTTATGATGAGCTTTTCAGAAAATCTTATTTTGAGGAAAATATGAAACGATTTATCTTCATTTCTTTAATAACTGCTTTGTGCATAATAGGCTACTTTGAAATTAGCTTGTCACAGGCTGAAAAACTTTTTTGGCTGAATTTGAGTCTTTGAAATCCTCCCTCACGAAATCATTTCGCACTCCGCACTCGTAATTTTCGCTGATTAGCTAATTTCTCTTTGCCATAAAATATCTGTAACTCTTGTCATCCCAGCTTTCAGATGACGGCGATAGGTACTGAAAGGCAAATCTAGTAACTCAGCTGCTTGTTCTTGCGTGGGTGCGGGATTTAAATAAGTTCGATAAACAGCGCGGTAGAGTTTTTCATCACGCGGGGATGATTGTAAGGATTCAACTGCTTGTTTCACCAGATTTTGTAAAACCTTAACGCGTTGGCTTTGCCCAACCCAGGCATCGCGTAGATGCCCAGAGTCCGGCGGCTGGGAGAGTTGCTTGTCCAAAGGATTCTCACTCATACTTGCTTTTGTGGCAACTTGTTCTGACATTAAGCGCCAGAGTATTTCCTGTACGCATCGCGATCGCACTAATGGATTATTCTGTAATACATCGGGACAACTAAAGTTACGTAACGCATTCTGCACCGCCTCCACAAATTCTGGCTGACTAAGAACTAACAGAGGTTCACCGACTGGAGTATTATCTCCAGATTCTCCCGCAGTTGTCACTTCTTTTCGTGCCAAAATTTCCTTCCATGCGGCAGGTGACACAATTCGCCAGTCATGCCCATAAACACCATAGTGTCTTCCCCCAACTGTAAAATCAGTTTCAGAAAGTCGTGTTAAGTCGAAATAGTTCAACATTACTGTCCAACTATCTGCTTGGGCGCAAGGTAGGAAGGTGTATGCTAACCCCGGTGTTTTCTGAAAATACTGCACAAAATTAATGAAAATAAAACTTTGGGTGGGGGAAACAGCTTGATAGGTGTCCCGCGCCATCCAGAAGCGGAAAATAGTTGCGCCTTCGCTAGGGCGTAATGGTGCATGGGTTTGGAGATATTGCCAAGATGCAAGAGCGCCCGGATCTGCACTCAAATCTTCAACAGTTGCTGTCTGCAATGCCACCATCATTGCAAATCCCGCAGGTTCGGAGTGCAAGTCACGAAATACTACTACATTCTGCGGTTGGCGCTTCAACCAATGCTTTGCTATTTTTGCTGATTCTTCGCCTTCGTATTCTGCCACCATCCCCAGCAGTGCGGTTTTGTCAGTTTCCCGTAGTGAGTCTGTCAATAAACTACTTTGCTCACCCCAAGTGAAACAGGAGCGAATCGCCGAGTTATCCCGATGCAAAAAAATATAATCAAGTAGCACTCGATGTTTTTCTTGCCCTTGGGTTTGTCCTAGTCGTTTAGTATAATATTGACGCGCTCGGTGGTGTAATTCAGTATGTAATTCCGAATTACGCCAACGCAAGTCAGCAATTAAAACTTCGCGTGCTAAATCGTGGGGAAATAAACCCAATTGTCCTGATTCGATAAACGACAGTCCGCGCAACCACTCAAATAAATTGTGAACATCAAGTATTTCCCCTAAAGAGTCAGCTGCACCAGCCAAAGTATTTTGAGGCACAGCCAATATTTGATTTAGTGCAGCTTCGGTAGTCAGCCGGATCACCGCACAAGCTTCTAAAGCCATACGGTGTAAGGGCGTTGGTACTTCTTTTATGAATCTTGACAACAGTGTTTTCACAACATTGGGAGCAGATTCTGCTTGAAAAGAGATTTCTTTTCCCTGAGCAAACACCTCAGCAACCAAAGATAATGCTAGAGGATGTCCGTGGGTAAATTCTAGAATCGCCTGGTGTTGTGTGGTGGGAATATCTCGTGTGGTGAGATAAGTTTTACTTTCTTCTGGGGTAAGGTTGCGTAGGGGCAATGTGTGCATCAAAGCTTGCCAACCTGGATCGCTACACCAACCAGATGAAGGGGGATTGCGTCCAGCAATCACAATTAAGGTATTAACAGACAAATGGGGTAAGAATATTTCTCGCAACCATTCATCTAGCTGGGCAATAGCTTCATAGGTATCAATTAAAATTACATGACGTTCTTGTCTTTGGGCTAGCAGATGCAAAGGAGAATCTGATTCATTCAATCCCATCAACGAACGTAACGTGCTAACAAAAGATTCTGGCGCAGCTTCTATATTACGTCCTTCCACGTAGATAGTTGATATTTTTGACCGTTCACAAAACCGCAAAAACTGCTGCATGAGGGTTGTCTTGCCCACACCACCAGGGCCAAAGACGTGCAAAATGTGAAAAGGTAATTCTCTTGATGCGATCGCATCAAGAAATAGCTCCAGTTCCTGTCCACGTCCTACAAATCTACGATTTCGTTCTGCACTTAGTCGCTGTAATAGAGATGTCATTGGCATCCCTTCCTCAAATTTTACGTAGGATTACTGTTTTCAAGTATGAAGGATGTTTTTGATTTATAAAATCTACTTTGACAAAATTTACAAATTTTACATACAAGTTTAAAGGCGCAATAAGCTGTTATACCATTTTTATATGAAGGTGCATATAATAGAGAATAACAAGAAATTAAAATAGCAATAATTAGGTAAACTGGAATCAGAACTGCTGGAAAAGAATAAACACTATTGAAACCGATGACGCGCCGATACGCATTACAAGATGACCAGTGGCAGAGAATCAAAGACCTGCTAACTGGGCGAGAGGGCTTTGCCACTGAACAGAAGCTATTATGCGATCGCACCAATCCCGTGCTGATTCCTCTGGTATAGAATCGGGTAGTGCGATTCGTTGTGATAGCAGTAAAACACCAAGAGAATATAGCCGTTAATTGCAGAAAGGAATTTAATCTGGAACTGGTTCATGCTGCCATTGTCTGAGCGATGGCGTAACCGCCCGCCGGAGGCGATAGCGCGGAGCGCTGTGCCTCTGGCAATTGCATTGCCTAACCCTTGAAGGAGCTACGCCATTGCGTCCAGTGTGGGAGACTGAGGATGAATCACCGATAAACTTAGTTATCACAATCTTTACTCATTAATGTTCAATAGAATTTTCTTGAAGCCATGCGGATAGGGTTTCTTGAGTTTCTTCACTATTTGCAAGTCGTTCCATTATTAAAACCACTTCGGCTTCTGGAACATTCAATGAATATCCATTTAATTCAAGAAAGGTAGCCATCACTACGAAAGCTACCCGTTTATTACCATCTATAAAAGCATGATTTTTTGCCAACCCATAACCATAAGCCGCAGCTAAATCAAATATGGTAGGAGTTGGTTCACCATAAGCGAGAAGGTTTTGAGGTCTATCTAAACTAGCTAAAAACAAATTGTTATCTCGCACACCAGAAAGACCGCCATGCTGTGCTAATTGGTCTTCGTGCATAGCTCTAACAATTGCTTCATCTAGCCAGAAAATTTGATTCACTTCCCTAACTCATGAAGTGCATTTCTGTATTTTGTGCTTACTTTTCTGTAGGCTGACATTGCTTTTTCAAAATCAGGATTACAAGCAGTCACATGAACACCAGAAGGAGTTTCCGTGACAAATACACTGTCTCCTTCTTGAACTCTAAGCTTTTGCAGAGCTTCTTTAGGCAATGTTACACCCAAGGAATTCCCAATTTTACGAATTTTTAAGGTGTACATAAGTCAATAGCCTCTTTATAAGAGTAATACTATTGTAATAACACATTTTTTAACCGTGTTAAAAAATTTTGGCTTTAAAACGCTAATATACATGCTTAAAACCGTATAATCCCGTTATGAATCTTGGAGTGTAGATAGTGTGTATAAAAATCGTCATAGCCAGTTACGGGGTGAAATGAGCGTGCGATTCGTTGAGTGGTAAATCCCACATTCCGCACTTCAAAATGTAATACAAAAGGCTACATAATAATTTGCGAGTGTGAGTAAATAAGGATACACATAAATCTTCAGTAAATCGCCATTGAGAAATAAATGTGTGTGACGAAGACAGTGAGGCTAAAGTGCTGAGGAAAAATTGATTACAAGCTTTTTATAAAAATAAATATACATTGGTTCAGTCCAAGTGAGACAATCAAAAAAATTCAAAAATATTTGAGGGTGAAAAATGTCTCCAATCGAAAATGCCAAAATTAAAAATATTGACCACTTGGGAATAGTAGGTGGGTTAATTGACGAAATAGGAATAGTTGAAATAATTAATTCCAAATTAGGAATAGACCCGCGAGAGAAGATGGCAGCAGGAATACTGGTTAAAGCTATTTTAATAAATGGATTAGGATTTGTATCAAGACCTTTATATTTGTTTAATCAATTTTTTGACGATAAAGCCATCGAAATATTATTGGGAGAAGATGTAAAAAGGGATTATATCAATGACGACAAAATTGGAAGAGTCATGGATAAATTATATAAATATGGTTTGAATAATTTGTTTATAGAAATTGTATTATTAGTGATTAAAAAATTCCAAATAGATACGAAGTATTCACATTTAGATGCAACATCATTTCATCTACATGGAAAATATAAAAGTGAAGAGAAGCATGAAAAAGAATCAGAAATAACCAGAGAAAGACCAATAATTATAACCAAAGGATATTCTCGTGACCATAGACCAGATTTGAAACAATGTGTTTTAGATTTAATAACAAGTAGTGATGGAGACATCCCATTATTAATGAGAGCGGGAGACGGCAATGAAGCTGATAAAGCCGTATTTGGCAAAATCTTAGCAGAGTTTAAAAAGCAAATAGTTTTTGACAGTATTATGGTATGTGATAGCGCATTATATAGCCAAGAAAATCTCAAATTAATTGAACATTTAAAATGGATAAGTAGAGTCCCAATGACAATTAAAAAAGCACGAGAACTAGTTCAATCTGTAGAGATAGAAGAGATAAATCCCGAAGAAATAAAGAGAAGAGTAGCCCTAAAATTAGACGGATACAAGTGGAAAGAAGAAATAGTAAATTATGGTGGAATTAAACAAATTTGGCTAATAGTAGAAAGCCAAAAAAGAAAAGAAAGTGATTTAAAGAAGCTAGATAAAAAGCTAAAAAAAGAAAAAGAGCAAGTTGAAAGATTGCTGAAATCATTAAAAAAAGAAGATTTTGAAACTCTGGAGCCAGCCCGATATAAACTAAAAGGAATCAACAAAAAATTGCAGCTATTTGAAATTAAAGAAGTTAAAGTTATTGAAAGTAAATCAAAAGATAACAAGACTATTTATAAAATCGAAGGAGTAGGTCATGAAAAACCAGAAGAGATAGAAATACAAAGAAAATCAGCCGGAAGATTTATTTTAGCGACTAATTTAGTGGATAATAATAAATTAGAGCCATCAGAAATTTTGACAAATTATAAAAATCAACAGTCTTGTGAGAGAGGGTTCAGATTTCTGAAAGACCCTTTATTCTTTGCCGATAGCTTCTTTGTAGAAAACCCTGAAAGAATCGAGACAATGTTATTTTTAATGTCTTTGTGCTTGTTAGTTTATAATCTCGGACAAAGGGAACTGAGGAATAGCTTAAAAAGAATCAAAATTGGAATCAAAAATCAACTAGGTAAGTTAACTATTTCTCCGACATTAAGATGGGTGTTTCAATGTTTTCAAGGAATTCATCTTTTGACTTTAAATGGTGTTAATCAAATTGTTAATTTAACATCAGAACCTGAAGGGGGGACAAAATCAGCTACAAGACAGACTCTATAAGCCTCATAGC
>NZ_CAWUDG010000036.1:0-36015 GCF_963920885.1 Anabaena sp. CCY 0017
ACGCAAAAATAGCTCGATGCCAGGTTTATCATTTGAATCAATAAGAGCCTCTTCTATCATGGAAGGGGCTTTTGTTTTTTCTCTTGGCTTGTTTGTTGAATTTGGCTACGACCCGCTTTGTTAACACGCAGAGGCGCAGAGTCGCACCAGAGAAAGATTTGAGGAAGAGGGAAGCATGGTTAAAATAAGATAAGCAAAGGATTTCAATCAACACATCCTTAATCTATGAATCATTCCAGAAGCTTAATGAGTCATCTAAACAAATTACTTCACCTCCACTAGCTGTAATTTCAATATACTTCATGTCAAAAGTCGGATTTTCTTTAAACTTATATGTATATTTACCTGTAAATGCTTCTGCATCAGACCATTTGTCCCAAGCAATAAGAGATTCATCAGGTTCTCCTTTATATATATATAGCAATCCTAAATCATTTATCGTATCGTAAGTATTCAACCGGACTTAATATCATATATCATGCCAGCCAAACAATATGGTTTGGTGGTAAGCTATTGTTCATTTAGCTGGCTTCATGAGGACGGGCAAGATGCCCATTCCACAAGATATTCAGTCAATCTGATTAAGAAAATTTCACTAAAAAACCTTAAAATTAGATATATTCAGGAAAATTAATGATTAGACCGCGCAAGTCTTTTGCCCAACATTGGCTCAAAAGTGAAAAGGCACTGGATGCAATTATTAAAGCAGCAGAATGTCACGAGAGCGATGATTGCGTGTTGGAAATTGGACCTGGTACAGGTATTCTAACTCGGCGTTTACTTCCCTTGGTGCGATCGCTCGTAGCGGTAGAAATAGACTTGGATTTATGCAAACAGTTAGCCAAGCAACTGGGTCAAAGAGAAAACTTTTTACTATTGCAAGGGGATTTCCTCACCTTAGATTTAGCATCACCGTTAGCAGCCTTTCCCAACTTTCAAAAGCAAAATAAAGTAGTCGCGAATATCCCCTACAATATCACAGGGCCAATTATAGAGAAATTATTAGGGACTATCGCCAACCCTAATCCAGAACCTTATGACTCTATCGTGCTATTAGTGCAGAAGGAAGTAGCAGACAGGTTGTATGCTAATCCTGGTTCTAGAACTTTTGGGGCGTTGAGTGTACGGGTGCAGTATTTAGCTGATTGTGAATTTATTTGTACCGTTCCCGCAGGTGCATTTTATCCACCACCAAAAGTAGACTCAGCCGTGGTGCGGTTGCGTCCCCGACAAATAGAAACACCAGCACTGAACCCCCGCAAATTTGAGAGTTTGCTCAAACTGGGATTTGGGGCGAAACGCAAAATGTTAAGAAATAACTTGCAATCTCTGGTTGAACGCGATCGCCTGACCCAATTACTGGAACAATTAGAAATAAATCCCCAAGTTCGAGCCGAAGACCTCAGCGTTCAGCAATGGGTAACTTTAGCAAATCAGTTAACAGTGAACAGTAAACAGACTGATTCCTAATAACTGATACCTGATAACTGACAACTGACAACTGATATGCGTTCATACAATTTAATTGCTCCTGCTAAAATCAATTTATATCTGGAAATCATCAGCGACCGCCCCGATGGTTATCACGAGTTAGCTATGATACTGCAAAGTATCGATCTTGCCGATGAAATTAATGTCCAATCTCTAACCACCCAAACTATTTGCGTCAACTGCAACCACCCACAAGTACCCACAGACAAAAGTAATTTAGCATACCGAGCCGCAGCACTTATGGCGGCGAAATTCCCCGAAGCCTTGGCTCAATATGGGGGTGTAGAAATTACAATTAATAAGCATATTCCCGTAGCGGCTGGGTTGGCGGGAGGTTCGACAAATGCAGCAGCTGTGTTGGTGGGGATAGATTTACTCTGGAATCTGGGACTCACGAAATCAGAATTAGAAGAACTTGGTGCTACTCTGGGTTCAGATGTTCCTTTTTGTGTCGCTGGTGGAACAGTGATTGCTACAGGTAGAGGTGAAAAACTTTCGCCGTTACCAAGTTTAAATCATTTATATATAGTGTTGGCGAAATATCGCAGTCTGGAAGTTTCCACGGCTTGGGCGTACAAAACCTATCGCCAAGAATTTGGCAGTTCTTATCTCAAAGATACGGAAAATTTAGCAGCCCGTGCGGCCGCAGTTCATTCGGAAGCAATAGTTAAAGCTATCCTGAATCAAAATGCGGGAGAAATTGCCGAAAAACTGCACAATGATTTAGAGCGTGTAGTCTTACCAGCTTATCCTCAAGTCTTACAACTGCGAGAATTATTTGCTACTCAAGCCGGGGTTTTAGGAACCATGATGTCTGGTTCTGGTCCGACAGTGTTTGCTCTGGTGGAGTCTGAAGAACAAGCACAAGCAGTTAAACTACAGATAAGAGCCGCAATTCCTGATCAGGATTTAGAATTGTTTGTGGCTCGAACAATTACAGAAGGCATTCAGGTGTCATCATTGTAAAGTGCTGGGTGCTTCCAGGACATCAAGCAAGCTATCAAAACTCTCAGACACAAAGAAGAATATGAGTGATTCAAAAGTAACACAACCAGAATCTCAAACTCAGGTTCCGCCAACTCCATTACGTTGTATAACGGGCGCAGTATTTGCTGGAGGATTAGGATACGCGATGTATTCCCTAATGATATCCATCGCCACAACTTTTGCTGCTAAACCTATCCATTCAGATAACCCCATAGCAGTAAATATTGGCGCTGCTGTGCGAACTTTGGTTGTCGGTGTGGTGGCTTTAGGAACTGGAATATTTGGTATAGTTGCAATCGGTTTGTTAGCTTTGGCAGTTCAATTAGTGGTGCAGCAATTGACAAAGCCCAAAAACAGTTAACCTCGACTTAAAGGTGCATAATTTTCATGTTGAGGGTGAGGATTGACCAATTGCGACTTCTGATTACTACTTAAAACTTGAAAAGCTTGATTTTGGTTTCTCCAAGTTTTGGGAGGTATGCCGTGATATTGACGAAACTGGCGGGAAAAGTGACAAGCATTTTGATAACCAAGTTTTGTAGCAATCTGTTCGATTGTCTGGTCGGTGTCCTTAAGTAAGGGACGGGCGGCAGCCATGCGACGCTTGACAATCCAACCATTTACTGTTTCACCTGTTTTATCCCTAACTCTACTTGTTAAGTAAGCTGGTGAATAACCCACAGCTTCAGCAACATTAGATAAAGTGATCCCTTGATGATAGTGAGCTTCAATGTAGTCAAAAACTTCTTTGAGATTGGGAATAGCTGGAAAAATTGACTCGGAGGTGACAGATGGAGTTGTCTGTGTGGGTCTTATTTCTGGCATTTGATGAGATTTAGTCGCATACCAGAGATGTAAAAAAGATTGCTTTTCTAATCGGATGGCGATCGCTTTGAGTAATTGCTCTAAAGTAGAAGGTTTAGTAAGATAGTCATCTGCACCTAACTCCATGCCTTTACGAACATCTGTCTGATGATTGCTACCTGTGAGAAAAATGAAGGGAATAATTGCAGTCACAGGATCTTGGCGCATTTTATGAAGAACGCTATAACCATCCATATCTGGCATGACAATATCGCAAACCACTAAATCGGGTAAATAGGCTTGTGCTTTTTGGATACCAACAACCCCATTTTCTGCACCTATGGTGTGAAAACCTTCAGCTTCAAGTCCTCTGACATAAAGAGTGCGGGTAGTAGCATCATCTTCAATTATGAGAATTGTTTTCGGAGATTCTTGGATCATTTTTCTATAAATAGGATTTTTGACAGAGAACAATTAGCAAACATATACTAAACTCATATAACAAAGTGCTGAGTATAAAGCCAGTTGCTTTCAGGCTTTGAGCTATCAACACTCTTCTCACTCTTCTGAAAACTGCTATAACTTTGATTTCACTGCCGGTAACATAATGGTAAATGTGGTACTTATACCCAATTCACTTTCTACAGCTATGTAACCACGATGTAAGTCTACAAGGGTTTTGACAATGGATAACCCTAGTCCAGTACCTGGCAAATTATGAATATTGCTACCTCGATAAAATGGCTCAAATAATCGCCCTCGATCAGCAACGGGAATACCAATACCCCTATCTGTAACCTGAAAAACTACTTTCCCACATTCACCGAAGAGTTTAAATTGAACCTCGCTGTCAATAGGAGAATATTTCATAGCATTGTTGAGCAAGTTTAAAATTATCGGTTTCAGGAGTTCTTGATCCATACAGGTTGTTAAGTAGCTACCTTGACTCAGAAAATCTATGCGTTTTTCGCTATTATTTGTCTGTATTTGTGCAATTAAATCATTGCAAAACTCAACTAAATTAAGTGGTTTGGCATCATAATTTACTGTCGCGGCTTCTGCTTTCGCGAATAACAAAATATCATCCAACATCTTGGTGATCTGTTCAACACTTGATTGAATGTGATCAAGTAATGGGCGTATTTTTTGCTCATCACATTCATTAATATGCCTTTTAAGTAAGCTATTAGAGAATGAAACAACGTTCAATGGTGTGCGGAATTGATGGCAAACCATAGACATGAAGTGCGCTTTCAGTTCACTGAGTTGTTTTAGTTGTGCTAAACTTTGACTCAAATCAGATTCTGCTTGTTTGTATTCAGTAATATCAATACCTGCAATCATTTCCACTGGTGTTTCTTGATCATTCAGCATTGCTACTGCACAAGCTAACCAACGTTCTGTGCCATTTTTTTCCAGAATCTTGATTTCCTGGTATTCTAAATCCTTATTATGTAAGTGCTGACGCTTTTTGTTCTTAAACAATTGGCAGGGATCAAAACCAGTAAGTAGTTCCTCTTGTGTATAGCCAGTCAGTACCTCTGCCGCCGGATTCATGTAAGATAAATTCTGTCCCTGGATGACAAAAATGCTAGCATTTGTAGCTGCTGCCAAAGTACACCAGTTAGCTTCTTTTAACTTTGGTAATTCTTCTGTTTGCGGGGATTGCGTAATATCCCAAATGCTCCATACTCTACCAATAATTTTGCCCTCTAGCCACTGAGGCTCAGATGATTGAGCAAAAATTCTCCCATCCTTTAACTCTAAAATATCATAGCTTTTCAAATCAGATTGATTGGATATTTCCCGCATCACCTGACTATAAGCTTCTGGATTTTTTAGTTCATCCTTGAAAAAATCTTGCCATTGAATATAGTTCCTAGATATGGTCAGAGGCTTTGAAATTCGCCACATATCCACAAATTTTTGATTAAAATCGAGAATATCACCTTTAAGACTCACGGCGATAATGCCATGAGCTGTAGATTCCAGGGTAGAACGTAGCAAAGAAAGGGATTGTTGGAGTTTGACCTCCTTTTTCTTTAGTTCCGCAATTTCCTGTTGTAAATACTTTTGAGTATTTTTTAATTCGTCACTCCACTGGTACATACACTCCTCTACTACTTCCTCACTTCTCTGATAGCCAAAGCTATAGTTAAACTCCCGGCTGTGAGCATCTATGTAGGCAAAGGTAATTTCCAGCAAAAAAACTTGCTTTCCTGGGTGCGCTTAATCAAACTGCGCCGGAGGAAATCGCGAAATTGAAGTGCTAATGAATAATCATATTGAAATAATTTATAATTATCATAATTCATATATTTACTCGCCATTTTTATCAATCGGTAATCGAGTCACAAAAGCTTTGATAATCACAATTTATTAAAAGTGCTAATTATCCGATGCTCTGACAAAAGAATGAATTTAACTATAAATAGTTTTAGGTCACTTACTATTGTTGAACTTAATTTTATCAATATAAATTAGATTCAGTTAAACTTGTTTACATAAATCAACAAATATTTTTTATTGGAGAATCAACATATTTTTAAAGAAAAAACATCACGTTCTTTGAGCGATAAAAAATACTAAATATAGATGATACTAAGTTAAATTCAAGCTCAACACAGCTTCTTGATGATTACAATGCAGTTGGAAAACTATATATTTACCAAATCATCATTCAAAATAAAAGTATGATATCTAACTTAATTGACACATTTTTATTTTATAAACTTAACACTAAATAAGATAGTTACTAATTATTAATAGCATTTTAATTATTTCACTCATCCAAACATCTAACTATAGAATAGTGTGCTGAGTCATCTGTCATTAGATATACCTTTTTCTTTACACTCATATACGTGTTACCAGAACATCTGTCAAAAGATAGAGAAAATGCAAAAAAGCAATGTATAGATAATTACAGAAGTTTAACTATGGAAATATTGGGTCACAAAAATGACTTACATACAGCGCTTCCGGCTATTATGCAATACAGATTTATCCTGTGTCCCTCTCCTATCATAGCTTTCAGTTTTGGGGATGTACCTCATAGCTGCCGGAAGTGCTGTAATGCTAATAGCTTGATCCTGCTCTTTTTTTTGCTAGCCATCTATTGATGAAATTTCCAAAGGTTAAATTTTTATTTTTCTTGAATAGATGTATAAATAATTACTTTAAAAACAAAGTAAAAGCTAAGTCGATAACTATCAACTATCAAAAGATAGATATAGTTTAGCTTTACCAAATAAGTCTTCCAAGGGTCATTGCCAGTTAAAATATATTGTGTTTTTAGTTTCAAAACAAGCGTATTTACTATGCTCAAGTTCTAAAAAGCACATTTTTAATATATTGGAGTTTTCTATGATTACTATCACTATAAATTAACCTTCCCCTAAAACTCATCTCTGGGTGAATAGTAGTATGTAATACTTTACTTTACGGAACATTATTTCCTACTCTTCAGAAAAATATGCCCTATATATTAAAATGTCGGCATAGAAAAATAATTTTTCCTGTTGTCTGCTTATTTGACCAAATCTGATTAGGTATAATTTGTTATTTTTCTATGTCATCTGGCAATTCAGGCAATCAATAAATTGTAAAAGCGAAAGAATAGATAAGTCTATCCAAAAATAGCTCATATATCTAGGACTAAAAATTGAGTAGGCTTAATAAAGAAGCTGCTTCTGCAACACGGTTTATCTGTTGGGGGTAATTTAACTAGATATATATTAGGCAGATAAAAATGCTGACTAGTTAAATCCACCCCTATTTTCCCGACCAACTTGTAATTATGGTTAATCCTGTTTACATATTGGTCAAAATATGTGTAATCAGCTTTTTTTCAGATCAAAGTTTTCTTGTAGAAATAGCGAAATTGGCTGTAACTTCATTTCCAAATATTGGATGGTACTAGCCCTAACGGTTTTAATACTCAGTCCCATAATTTTAGATTTTAGTTAATAACATCGATCACAATTGCTTCCTAGATGTAGGACTCCAAATTAAAAAAGAGGGAAAGCTATGCATCAATTGAATAATAGTTCTTCTACACAAAGTGCTAAAAAAATTAACACAGAACAAATTGAACAAATTATCAAAGCAATTATTGCTGGTAAGTATTCGTGGGCTTGTGTATTGATTCTTCGTTATTCTGGTTACAATCCTATAGATTACATTCCTTACCGCACCTACATTCGACTACTAAAAAATAATTGCTTAGTTGACAACTCAAAATCAAAAGATTCTGAAAAGAAAGAAGTGTTTGAGATGAACTCAAACTGGATTCGACTCTAAGAACATCATTTTATCCTTTGTAAGTCACCCTCTCTCCAGATACATAGCAGCTAATGATTTACCCACTGACTACTGTTAATACCCGTCTGCAACCCATCCTCAGAGAAATTGTTTGGCATAAAAAGCAAGAAGTAACGCAAATGCATCAGCAAATGTCATTGGCTTCTTTGCAACGCCAGTTAACGGCTGCACCAACAGTGCGCGATTTCTTGACTGCTTTGCAACAAAATCCTTACCAACCTGGACTAATTGCAGAAGTTCAGAAAGCATCGCCACTATATGGTAATATTCGTTTAGATTTTGACCCGATCGCGATCGCTAAAGCTTATGAGCGAGGGGGTGCAGCTTGTATATCAGTTTTCACTGAAACAGCATTCTTTCATGGCAGTTTTGAAAGTCTCCGGGCAATTCGCCAAAGAGTAGCATTGCCCTTGTTGTGTAAAGAGTTTATCATTGACCCGTGCCAAATTTATTTAGCACGAGCCGCAGGCGCGGATGCTGTCCTATTAATTGCAGCTATTCTTACAGATCGGGAATTGCAAGACTTTTTGAGGGTAATTCACTATTTAGGGATGAATGCTTTGGTGGAAGTGCATAACTTGAGTGAACTAGACCGAGTACTCAAGCTTGATGACATCCGCCTCATCGGGATTAACAACCAGAATCTAGAAGATTTTACCATTGATCTCAGCACTACTCAACAACTGCTGGCAGCTAGGCGATCGCAGTTACAAAACTTAGGTGTGATAGTTGTCAGTGAGTCTGGACTATATACAAGTGCTGATTTATCTCTGATGGCTGAGGCTGGTGTAAATGCAGTGATAGTGGGAGAATCTTTAATTAAACAAGAGGATATAGAGCAGGCTGTGCGTTGTCTAATTAAACGTGATTAAACCTTGTCTACTTTGAGAACTGTAGTTTTTAGTCAAGATGGTGAGATTGCTTCCTTACGTCGCAATGACAAAAACTCCATTTTTCATGATGGACAAGGTTTAGTTAAACCCAATCAGCCCGATACACTCAAAATTCATCCAAGTTATATTTTAACCCGCTTGAGCGGGTTATAGTTGTATAAGCTCTACTCCAGTTGAGGACAATGTTGATAGATAGCTCACAGCTTTGAAACCACTGGATTTATCCTCAGCACTCTCCCCATAGCACCTAACAAGCGGAAAATTGCTAAAATAGGAAATATATCACAACTAAGCAACACCTTTGCAACAAAAGCGTCACAAATCATATCTACATTATTAGTAATACATCTAAATATTCTTAAAGGCAGCAATGAACAAGCAAGTACATGATGGAGATTCCTCATTAAATAATATTTCAGCTAATCAAGCTCATAGCCAAAATCAACATCAAGCGCTCTGGAAAAAGACAGCAGCGTCTTTATCACTGGTGCTTTTGGGATCAGGGATGACACTCGGCGGTGGTTATTTGGCTGGAAACCATCAGCAAATATCCGAGAGGACATCCAACCTAGCAGTAAGTCGAGTTAATGCTGCCCCATTACCAACTGCTACAGGTGCTAACTTTGTTACCCAGGTGGTGCAGAAGGTGGGGCCAGCCGTGGTGCGAATTGAAGCTTCCCGGACTGTGACTAGTCGTTTACCTGCGGCATTTAATGATCCCTTTTTCCGCCAATTTTTTGGATCTCAGCTACCAGAACAACAAAGTCGCGTAGAACGAGGCACTGGTTCCGGTTTTATCATCAGTAGAGATGGCAGTATTCTCACCAATGCCCATGTTGTGGCGGGTGCGGACACGGTGAGAGTCATACTCAAAGATGGGCGCAGCTTTGAAGGTAAGGTGATGGGGCGGGACGAATTAACAGATGTCGCTGTCGTCAAAATTGATTCCAACAATCTACCAACAGTAGAAGTGGGGAACTCTGACGAATTGCAAGCGGGAGAATGGGCGATCGCCATTGGTAATCCTTTAGGATTAGATAATACAGTTACTACAGGAATCATCAGTGCAACTGGTCGCAGCAGCAATCAAATTGGCGCACCTGATAAGCGAGTTGAATTTATTCAAACTGATGCAGCAATTAATCCGGGTAACTCCGGCGGACCTTTGCTAAATGCTCGTGGTCAGGTCATTGGGATGAATACAGCCATTATCCAAAGAGCGCAAGGTCTGGGTTTTGCTATTCCCATTAATACGGCTCAACGTATTTCTAACCAACTAATTACTACAGGTAAAGCACAGCATTCCTATCTGGGAATTCAGATGGTACAGTTAACTCCTCAAATCAAGGAACGTCTGAACTCAGATCCCAATAGCCCGATCACTGTGAATGAAGATAGAGGTATATTGATTATGCGCGTGATGCCCAATTCACCCGCAGCCCAAGCCGGCTTACGTGTAGGGGATGTCATTCAACAGCTTAACGGTCAATCAGTCACAGAAGCCAGCAGTATCCAAAAAGCTGTAGAAAATGCTCAAGTCGGGGGAAATGTGAGCTTAGGACTGCGACGCAATGGGCAGAATATTAACTTAGCTGTACGAACTGGTGCGTTACCCACTCAAGCAGTGCAATAAGTGAGTGCTGAGTTTTGAGTGCTGAGTTTTGAGTGGGTAGGGGCGGGTTTAAGCAGTCAGTCTGTGGTTAGTCAAAATCCTTAGTAAACCCGCCCCTACAGGGGTGCTGGCTGAGTCAGAAATTATTCATTAACCCCACCATAGGACTCCTATTTTATTTTTGAAAAAAACTCCGTACACCTAAATTCACTGAAACCCTTTTGCGTCTTGCCTTTTGCCTTTTACCTGACTGCGTAAATAATTTCAGATATCAAACCGGATTCCTATATAAGTCCCCACTCTCTATTGCCTATTGTTAATTTCCTAATATTTAGATTAAATAACGTAAACCAAGGAGTAACAAAAAAATGCCATATAACTTCTTGATCATCTCACTGCTGATAAATGACTGATTAGCAAATAACGCGCCAAACAAATTACCCATTATTAGACCAACAGCGATAATTGCCGCATATTTAAGATTTATATTGCCGTTACGATAATATACTACTGCACCTAAAATACCAATGGGCAAAATTTGAGCAGCAATAGAAGTACCAGTGGCAAATTTCTGATCCAGACCAACTAGCAACACCATTGCTGGAACCATAATTGCGCCACCACCCAACCCAAACATACCACCAGTCAAGCCAGCAACCAAACCAATACTCAACATTTGAATAACTATATTAGACATACTTATTAATATTTATAAATATATTTTATCTGAGAATATAGACTTGGGTAACATCCCGTGAACACCTTTTTGGGGACTATTTACAACTTGAGTAATGTGAAAATTTACGCCTAAACTACACAACACATAAGCTTCTTCTGCCGACAAATAGGTGCAACGTTCCAGCAGCGCAATCATGTTTTTTAAAGCCAGTTCTAAAGCTTGATCTAAAGTTGGAGCAAAACCCATTGTAATAATATCGGTTGGTGTTTCAGCAATAGGTGTTGTCAGTTGTAAATCCTGGCGAAGGGTAAGCTTGATTCTACCATTCATGGAAGTTTCAATCGCGGTGACATTAACTTCTCCATCTCCCTGGGCTGAATGTCCATCACCAATAGAAAATAATCCCCCAGGAACAAAGACAGGCAAAAATAACCGCGAACCGGATTGGAGTTCACGGTTGTCAATGTTACCACCATAACTACCTGGTGGAATTGACGTGCGGGAATTTTCTGGGGTGGCGACACCAAGGATACCAAAAAAGGGTCTGAGGGGAATTTTGATACCGCTATGGGCGGGAAACTCGGCGATATTATTATCTAAATCTAGGGGGATAAATCTCAGTACAGGTTGAGTAAACTGTTGCGGTAATGCTCCCCAGCCTGTACGAATGGCATTAAAGCCAACTGCTAAACTCGGTGCGATCGCTTGTAATTCTACCTCCAAAACGTCACCTGGTTCGGCATCTCGCACATAAATTGGCCCCGTGAGCAAATGTGGACCTCCCGCAACTTTACGTTCTGACGCGAGATTTTGGCAGATGTCCAGTAATTCTGGTGTGAGAAACTCCGGTGGTGCTTTGTCGTAAACATAATAACCAGTATAAGTTTCCACGTCTATGGTGTCGCCAGAATTTATCGTGAGTACTGGTTTAAGTAGGTCAGAGAAACCACCCAGATGTACGGTTTCTCTCGTGGCTTTTAAAATGTGATGAACCATTCCAGCATTTTGAGTTTTATTGGCGTAGCTGCGCTTTGCGCTTACAGACAGGTAGTGGCGTGACAAGCTTAAAATATTGCAAAAAATTGTAGGTTGGGTTGACGTAAGGAAACCCAATATCATTGACAGCGTTGGGTTGCGCTGCGCTTAACCCAACCTACGCAAAAATCTATTGCAACATTTTAGCCTTGTCACGCCAATAGTTAAATTTGTTCATAAATCAAATATGATTCCTATATGTTGTCTTATGTGTTAATATTTACGTTATAAATATATTACTATATCAATTTTCTTTATTAAAGAAACTGGAAAATTCAATTAGAAAGTATTTTTGCTTTTTTAAGAATTGTTTCGCCTTAGTTCCACGCTCATAATATGGATGGACAGGTTAACAGAAAAGTTATACAATTTGACTGATTGTAGTAATTTTACCTATTGCTCAATCAGCCCAACCATAGTAAAGATTTTCTGGTGATTCAACCAGATTTCGGAAGCATTCTATTACTATAAGAAAGTCTTTAGTGAGGAACAGCAAACAAATGGATGTCAAGCTGATTTTAGCCGGATTAACAGTTCTATTCTCGGTTGCGTGCCTGTTCTTTGGCACTAAAAATGGATATTATGATTCAGAAAACTATCACGGTAATGGATCTGCACATTAAGCAGTCAAAATCCTTTAAAACCAAAGAATAGTGCGGCTGGTTAACCAAATTTTCCGAACTGGCTGAAGTCCGGTGTTAGCGTCCTCCCCAATCAAAAATTAGCCTTCTCAGGGTGTAGGGGCGCATAAAACAATTTGCCCCTAGGTCAAAAACCAAGATTTTGGATCATTCTTGGTTTTGGAAATATGTCAATGATGATGAGGTTAGAGGGGAGGAAAGCATGAGGGATAATCTGCCTGCATCCTCTGGGGTTGATGCAGAGGAGGCGACTAGTCAATTAAACTGTTTGCCCTATAGTGTCCAGCACCATGATGAAGGTGTGTGTTTATTAGTCCGAATGGGACCACACCGGATTCTACTAGATTGTGGATTGAGGGACACTTCATCATTGCTGACCTCCTTGGCTAAGTCACCCATGCCAGCAGATTTGGTTTTGGTCAGTCACGCCCATCCAGATCATGCTAGAGGGTTGCTAGACTTACATCAGGCTTTCCCTCTGTTACCTATATATGCCAGCGAAGTAACCAGCAAATTATTACCTCTGAATTGGCTAGACCAAGATCCCCAGGAAATTCCTCAGCTTTGTCATGCGTTGCCATTGCGATCGCCTATAGAAATCCAAGAAGGTTTGGTAGTGGAATTGTTTCCCGCCGGACACTTACCAGGGGCAGTAGCAATTTTACTCACCTATACTACACAAGAGCGTGTTTATAAGCTACTGTACACAGGGGATTTTTTCTTATCTAACTCTCGCCTGGTAGAAGGTTTGCGTTTAGAAGAATTACGGGGACTAGAGTTAAATGTACTGATTATTGAAGGTACTTATGGCACATCTCGCCATCCTCATCGCCGTAACCAAGAAAATCAACTAGCAGAACGGATTAATCGGGCGATCGCCGACCGTTGTTCGGTGCTACTTCCCACACCCGCGTTAGGTCTGGGGCAAGAATTGTTAATGCTGTTACGTTCTCATCACCACTTCACTGGCAGAGATTTAGATATCTGGGTTGATGGTGCTGTCGCCACTGGTTGCGATGCTTATCTGGAACTACTACCCCATCTACCAGCATCAGTACAGAATTTCGCCCGCCATCAACCTTTGTTTTGGGATGAGCGAGTGCGTCCGCGAGTGCGGCGTTTGCAGCCAGAAAATCGGGCGACAGTGGGCAAGTCTCCCTGTATTGTACTGACAGATTCCACAGCTGATTTAAACCAATACTGCCAAAGCGAAACAGGCCCTTGGGTGATCCTGTTACCAGAAAAAATTGATATAAAAGTTAATCCCAAATATTCAGCGACTACTACCGACGAAAGTTATCTACTCGCCCAGCATAGTGACGGGCCTGGAACTACGCAGCTAATTCATAATTTGCGTCCTCAGCACGTCGTTTTTGTCCACGGTTCCCCGGCATATTTAGCAGATTTAACTAGCTTAGAAGAACTACAGAACCGTTATCATGTACATTCTCCAGGTGCTGGCACTTTAGTAGAACTGCCAATTGGGGAGACATTTTTACAACCAGCCCCCCCGGAAACAAATTATGAAGGTGAACTCACAGAGTTAGGCACAGTCATCACAGTCACTTTACCCGATGCCATTACCCACGACCCACGTTGGCAACAGTTTGCCGATACTGGTTTAATTGAAGCTCGTTGGCAAGGTGAAGAATTAGTATTGCGGGGATTGTCTCCCAGAGAATTACTGCACCAAAATGGCGATCGCTATACTGATTCTGATATAGATTGTTGTGGGAGTTGCCGACACCAAAGAGGGCAACGGTGCTGGAATACAGCCTCCCCATTATATAACTTCAAAGTGACTCTAGAAGGTTATTGTCCCGCTTTTGAACGCTTATCCAATTCGGAAAACCAAACTTAAATTATTCACTATAAAGACGCGATTAATCGCGTCTCTACTTAGGTTAATTGAGTCTCTACTCAGGATTTGAGTCAGGATGATGCTTACGAATACGCTCTGATTCTGGACAATCTTCCGTCATCAGAAATTCTGCATTACCGCGTGGCACTGAGGCTAACTTTTGGGTTACAGAGCCAATGCTTTCCAGACGAACCATTTCCTCCCAGGCACAAACCTCGTCTTCCTCGTCTGTTTCATAGCGTAGAGTCACTAAATCCCCCTCTATGTCGAGGATGCGGGCGCGTTCAATCCAGCGTTGCTGGTCCCGCAAGAATACACATACCTCGCGCCCGTCGCAACACAGTTGATAAATCTTGCGGTGTAGCATGTACTGCTTCTACCTTTTTAAACAACGTAGTTAAACCTGTAAAATTTGGGTTTTACCCCTTTGAGAGATACCTTTGAGAAATCTGTTCCGAGGTTCACAATCACTGGATCTGATGATTCTACCCATAGACTTGCTTGTTTTTGCCAAAATCTAGAGAAATTTGAATTCACAGACTCACAGCTACTGCACATTTTGAACGAAATCTCCTTCAGGTCGTTCAGCAAATGTCTACCGTTGAGAAGTTACACAATTCGGTAATTTTCCCCACCAGGCTAGTATTTCCTGGTAAGTATTTCCGTAATTATGTAATAAAAAACACCATAAACTAAGTGTTGATTGCGGTTGTTTGATTTGCTTTTTTGTAGTCATTGGCATTGCTGGGAAGTCCGGGAACTCTGCTTTATTTTTATCCCTATGTAGTTGATCTTAACTCATTCTCTTGCCGACCTTAATACTTTTCCATAACAATCGGCAAAGAGTTTTGAGTTGACGCACTAAAAAATTGAAGATGAGCGTGCGTAGTATAGCAAAATGCTGTTAGCAGAGCAGGACGTGAACAGGTTGCTGAGTTTATACTCGGTTGTTTCAATGCTGTGATTAATCACCATTGTCCTCAATGATTGGACTATGGCCATATAATAAATTTCCCACTAGAATGCAGTGGCAGAATTATCCAATTTTACATTGCCGGAGAAAGTCAATTGGTAGTAGAGAGGATGCTTCTCTTTTAATTTGACCTGCTCTAACTGCATCATATAAAGCTGAAAGTACTGCCAAATCATCTGACTGATAGCATTTAGTCGCCAGCACTTGATGGAGCAAACCCTCAGATTCAACACTAAGATATCCAGTTTGGAAAGCAGATTCAACGAGTGTGCGAATCATGTTGATTAGGGTAGAGTGAGCGTTATCTTCCTCTCTAGTGTGGAGCATTTATTTTTTTTGTTCATTGATATAAAACAGTTAATACTGGTGATACTTATTACAAAAAACTGTGACGTAGATCACAGTATTGATGAAAAGTGATAAATTTTTTAACTTATCTACGTAATTTAGATAACTGGCAATACTAAGTATAAGCAAAGTTACCCAGATCAAATATAAAGATTCAATGTTATTTCACTACAAAAACTGGCGAAAATCCTCATCTTGATGACTCAATGTCACCCAATCTAGATTTAATGACATAAATCGTTGCACTAAGCGATCGCACGCCGGGCGTTCAGTGGCATAATGTCCCGCGTCAATTAAAATGAGACCGCGATCGCGACTTTCCTGAAACTGATGGAACTTACAATCAGAAGTTAAATAAACTTGAGCATTGGTTTTGACAACCGCCGAAATATAACTAGCGCCGGAACCTCCCAGCACAGCCACGCGTGAAATTGTCTGCTGTAAGTCAGCAGTGGGGGAAAAAATCAAATTAGGCGGAGCAAGTCGGGTGTGAATTGTCGCGAGTAATTCTTGTAAGGTCAAAGATGGCTCTAGTAAACCAACACGCCCGTAGCCCAACGCGCCTTGTGTAGCTACTATAGGAGTGGTTGACTGCAAATCTAACATTTGAGCCAATACGTCAGCAGTACCATCTTGTACTTGATCAAAATTGGTGTGGGCGCTGTAAACCCCAATATTGTGGGTAAAAGCTAATTGCGCCATATCCGCGATCGCTTCACCAGTACATAAAGACTTGAGAGGATTAAAAATCAATGGATGATGAGCAAAAATTAGATTAGCATTGAGAGCGATCGCTTCGTGCATCACAGCCAAGGTCGGTGTCAAACAAACCAACACCCGCGCCTTTTTCTCTAGCACACCAGGCTCAATTTGCCAACCGCAATTGTCCCAACTTTCGCACCAAGCCGGATTTGCCCATGCTTCAAACCAAGTAATTAAATCAGCAATTTTCACAAAAACACTATCCTGGGAAACTAATATGTGGTCATTTAGTTCTTTAATTTTAGTGATTTGATGAAGTTGATGACAGATTCGTGAGGTTTCAACGAAATTTTAAGTTGACTGGTAAACTACACCAGCAAGTTGGGAACTCTTAATTTATAGACAAAAGCCAATTTATAGGGGAACACATTGATGCTTTCAACAAACGGCGAACATCAATCTTGGGATATAAAAGAAACAGTTTTGCCCGTAGCGTCAAGTTTAATAGAATCTGAGGAAATACTGACAGAAGCAACTGTCAGGCTACCCACCAAGTTCTACGGTCATTATAGTGACTCAATGGAAATGTATGCCTCAGCCCCTACAGTTGCAGAATATCTTGAAACTCACTCCTCATGGTTTTCGCGCTGTGCTGAACCAATGAAGGTACAACCCTTGGGCGAAAATGGTTATGCCTTGACTATCGGTCGCTTTGGCTCCTTTGGTTATGACGTAGAGCCAAAAATTGGTCTAGAACTTTTACCCCCAGATCAAGGAATATACAGAATTCGCACAATCCCAGTTCCTGACTACCATCCGCCTGGTTATGATGTAGACTATCAGGCATCGCTCCAGTTGGTAGAAAATGCAGGCAACAACTCGAATAGCAGCTTTGGTGAGATTACACGAATTGAATGGGAATTAGATTTGTTAGTTAATCTGCACTTTCCCAAATTTATTCAACGATTACCCAAGTCTCTGATTCAATCTACAGGCGATCGCTTACTTAATCAAATCGTCCGTCAAGTATCTCGCCGCTTAACCCGCAAAGTCCAGGAAGATTTTCATCAATCTTTCAAACTACCATTTCCTGGCAATTCTCCAAAAAAGCGCTGAATAAACAGTCATTAGCCAATATTCAATGGCTAATGACTAGCAACTAATGATTAAGCATTAGTCAGAATTCTTTGGACAATTTGCACTCCAGTGATAGCTTGCCAAGTAAACAGTCCTAGAAGTGCGAAATTCAACAAAATATGAGTTGCACGCGCCCAATTTGCTCCTTTTTGCATAAAAGGAGATAAAGAAGCTGAGAATGCGATTAAACCAGTCATTCCCAGTCCAGCTAGTAAATGCGGTCCGACAAACAACTTACCGTTATTGATGTAAGTGACAGCCATACCACCAATAGCACCTGTCACCATCAAACCTAAGAGTATAGAACCCATTTGGTAGTGTTTAATGTTGTATTTACCTTTAATCAGTTCTTTCTTTTCATCCCCTTGAGCGCCTCTGGTACGCTGTACTTGTAGCCCCAGGTAGGCAGCGTAAAGTGAGAGTGCTAATAGTCCCCACATAGTTACGGGGTGAAAAAAGTTTAGCCAATATTTAACTTCAGATGACAGTTCCAGACTCATAGTGTTCTCGCCCAATTCTTAAATCTTCATAAAAATTAGCATAACTCTAATTTCTGTGCTTAAAGTTGCCAAGCTCAAAAGATGTAGGTCAAACTCTCCCCTATCCTGAGCAAAAATAGGGACTGGGGGTGAGATTGGTGTATTTTATGATTAAATGCCCCTTCTTAATTACGAATTACGTAAAGCCTGCGGCATAGCTGCGCTTAGCGCGTAGCTCCTCTGTTCGCGTAGCGTTCCGCAGGAAAAGAGGCATTACGAATTACGAATTACAAAAAATTTACTGGTGCGGGAAATATTCATTATGGAAAATCAGGATGACTTGCTACTAAAGTCTGCCAAAACTGGCGATATTAAGCGGGTGTGTGCGCTACTGAATGATGGTGCTAAGGTTGAAGTGTGCGATCTCAATGGCACTACAGCCTTAATGTTTGCTGCTAACTTAGGTTATACCGAAATTGTGCGATCGCTCCTAGATGCTGGGGCAAATATTAACTTACCCAGAAAACGCTATGGTTTAACAGCTTTAATGTTGGCTGCTAGTAATAATCAACTAGATATTGTACAGTTTTTGGTATCTAGAGGTGCTGATGTCAATGCCATTAATGAAGATGGCAGCACAGCCTTAATGGCAGCTGCACTTAAAGGTTATGTTGATGTGGTGCAAGTCTTACTGACTGCTGGCGCTGACGTGAAGATCGCAGACAAAGACGATGATACCGCTTTAAAATTGGCTGTAAAATCCGGTAACGCAGCAATTGTAAAATTGTTATCACAAAATGATATAGATGTCAATCAGCCAGATGAAGAAGGTGAAACACTTTTAATGATTGCGGCTGACTTGGGACGTTTGGATGTTGTACAAGCATTGCTGGCTGCCGGGGCTGATGTCAACCAGAAAAACGCAGATGGTAGTACAGCGCTATTAGCTGCATCAGCCGCCGGAAATAGTGCGATACCTTCGGTGAGCGTAGCTATCGCTTCTGCTTTACTAGATCAAGGTGCCGAAATTAATCATCAAGATAACGATGGTGAAACTGCCCTACACCTGGCTGTTGTCGAAGGCTACATTGACCTAGTGCAAGTTTTACTTAACCGAGGTGCAGATCCCCAAATTCCCAATCACTTGGGTGATACACCAATAGTTGTGGCTGCATTGCAGGGACATAGCCAAATCGTGGAAATATTGCTGAGTTCTTGTGGAAAAATCAATAAAACCAGTTTGGGTATACCTCTGATGCTAGCAATATCCCAGGGACACATAGAGACAGTCAAGATGTTACTAGACTATGGTGCTGATGCTAATACTTTAGGTCATGATAGTAAAACCGCATTAATTAAAGCAGCAGAGGGCAATTATCCGGGGATAATCAGGTTATTGCTGGCGAAAGGTGCAAATGTAAATTTCCAAGACTTAGCAGGGGCAACCGCATTGATGTGGGCAGTTTCTGGAGGCTATAGTGGAGTTGTACAGATATTACTCCAAGCTGGGGCAGAGATAAATGTCAAAAATCGGGGCGGTTATACTGCTTTGATGATTGCAGAATTTAATGGGTATAAAAATATAGCACGAAGTCTACAACAAGCTGGCGCACAGGAATAGCCATATTTATAGAAATTTTCTAGGATAGTTTACCTGCTCATAAAGTTTAATTTTGATGCCGATCAAAATAACTTTACTAAATACTCAATAAGTATACAGTTAGTTTATTCAGTCATTAATAAAACAAAACTCCGTCGCAACTTTTATCTTGCTGCGTCGGAGTTCGGAAGAATTGAAACACTCAGGTATAACAGGCAAAATGTTTCTACCTCAGCATTTCCTACTGTGCTATATAAGATAAATATATAAGATTTAATTGTAGTTAACAGTATTATAAAGAGCAGTTTCCAGGTATCATAATAAACGACTCATGGAAAACGCTGGATTTAGTAATTTATGGGTAGGAATTGGTTGTCAAAAGGGTAGTTCACAGCAATTGATAGCAACTGCAATCCAGAAAGTATTTCAAGAAAATCGACTCAGCGAAAATGCGATCGCAGGTCTTGCTACTATTGATACTAAAGCCTCAGAACAGGGTTTAATAGAACTTTGCCGTTTACGCAGTTTTCCCTTAACAATATTTTCCGCAGATATTTTATCTACTGTTTGTGTCCCCAACCCTGCCAAAATCGCTGAAACAACTGTAGGAACTTCCAGCGTCGCTGAAGCTGCTGCTATTCTCGCCGCCTCCCACATCCCCCCACCTTTAACTAAAAATCAGGAATTAGAAATCAGGTTATTAGTTCCTAAACGCATTTTTCGCTTACAGGGGGAACCAGGGACAGTGACAATAGCTGTTGCTTGTGCTGAGTGGGTAGGGGCGGGTTTAAGCAGTCAGTCTGTGGTTCGCCGAAATCCTTAGTGAACCCGCCCCTACAGAAGTGCTGAGTTCTGAGTAGAAACCAAGTTACTTTCAGGAATCAACATTTTCTGAACCTCCTTGGCGGTTGCTTCACAAAATAACTCTGAGAAAATAGCTAATCAGACTAGAAACAATTGTTAGCACGATTGAACCTACAAAAGCAGGTAAGAATCCTTGAATTTCAAAACCGTAACCAGGAGTGAGGTTACTTGCTAGCCAAAGAGTTAAAGCATTAATCACAAAGGTAAATAAACCAAAGGTGATTAAGGTAATTGGAAAGGCTAAAATGCTGAAAATTGGGCGAATAAACGCATTTACCAATCCAATAACGGCTACAGCTACTAAAGCAGCTCCAAAATTCCTGACAAAGAACCCAGGAACAACATTAGCGGTGATAAGCAAAGCCACCGCAGTTCCCAGCCAAGTTAGCAAAAAGTGTTTCATTGTTTTTTCGAGAAATAAGCGCTCTGATTAATTATCCTATCGTCGCATTAGTGCTTCCCAAGTAGCACCACCAACTACACCATCAGCCTCCAGACCAAAGCGCTGTTGTGCAGCTTTTACGGCTGCTTCAGTGTTCATCCCAAAATCTCCATCTACAGCGCCAGCTAGAAAACCCAGCTGTTTGAGTCGTTCTTGTAGCTTCCTCACTTCTGAATTACGCATTCCTAAACGTAAAATCGGCAATCCTTGGGAGGTATATTGAACACCAGGGATTTGTCCAGGAGGTGATGCAGGTCTTGGCTGAGGTTGAGGACTCGGAACTCTTGCAGGTTGATTTATCTGGGTGGGAACAGGAAATGGCTGGTTAGGTGAAGGGATTGTTTGTGTCACTATTGGCTCTGGGGGAAATAGTCGTTGCCAAGTAATAGCATCAACAATGCCATTTGGATTCAGATTAATTGCTCGTTTAAACCGAGAAACAGCGCTGGCTGTGTCTTCTCTATAGATACCATCCACTACACCTGAGTAAAAGCCCAAAAGTCTCAAAGCTGCTTGAAGTTCTGATACCCGTTCTCCTTGACTGCCAATTTTGAGGGTAGGACGGTTAATAGTAGCTGTAGGAGGTGTTTGGGCTATTTGTTGGGGCGCGACAATTGCTCCCACTGCATCAGAGGTGATGAGTAGCAACATAGATGAAAACAGAAGTAACCAATAAAACCTTCCTGTCTTCAAGCAACGATATGCTTTTAGTGACTCAAAGTAGTTCAAAATACTTGTTGTCAGGCTAACTTGCATGGATTTATTCCCAGAATCTTCTGTTGCTTATATTACAGCCGCTTGAGTTCAAAAAACAGACGACAGATGTAGTTAAAGAAAAAAATCCCCAATTTGTAGGGTGGGTTAGGACGATAGTCTGTAACCCACCACATCCCTTAAATTTGTCGTGGGTTACGCGATCGCTTTCCCCGTCTACAATTCTTGGGTAATTAATTTTTTGGTGTTCCCTAAGCAGCACTGGGAAATGCACTATTAATCGCTGTTTCTTGACCAACCAAAGACACATACGGTGCTTGTAAATACTTACAGGCGGCGGTTATGGCATCTTGGACACTCACAGATGCAATTAATTCTTGAAACTCCTGGTCAAAATCAAGTCCTAAACCCAAAGTTTCATACCAGCCGTATATTTGAGCAATTTGTCCGTTGGTTTGTTTACCCAAAGCATACTGCCCCAGAATTTTGTTTTTAGCTGCTTGTAGGGCGGTTTCTGATACTTCTGTAGTACAGAGTAAATCCACTTCTGTACGTAGCCCTTGCAAAGCAATACTGGTGTTTTCTGGTGCTGTACCCATATACACCACAAATGACCCCGGATACAGCCTTGTGGGATAAAATGCCGATACTTCGTAAGCTAAACCCCTTTTTTCCCGTAATTCTACAAACAAGCGGCTAGAAAGCCCATTCCCTAAGTAAGTAGACAGCAATTTTAAGGGGGCGTAGTCTGGACAACTAACAGGTGATCCCAAATAACCCAACATCACAATCGATTGCTGTGTTTGTACAGGCTGTAATCGATGCTGCGGTTCGGCTTGAATTGCTGGTAAAGTTAATAATGGCAAGGGTTGGGATGGAATTTGCCAATCACCAAATACTTGTTCTACTAGTGCTACTGCATCTTCTACTGTGACTCGCCCAGCAATACTAATGACGAGATTATCTGGACGAAAATAAGTTTGGTGAAACTGCACTAAGTCAGCACGGGATAAACCGCCCATTGTGGTTTCATCTCCCAGTATTGACATAGCATAGGGATGATTTTGGTACATTACCTGCCGCATTTGGCTAAAGGCAACAGTAAACGGCTGCTCTTTTTGAGAGCGAATATTTTGCAGTGCTAGACGCTTTTCTAGTTCTACTTGGGCTTCGGGAAATGTAGGCGATCGCAATATTCGCCCAGCCAATGTTAAAATCTCCGAGAAGTCGGATGTGACTGTCTTTAAAGACAATAAAAAATAATCAGTCGCAGCATCTGCACTTAAACTTGCGCCCACAGATTCTACTTGTTCAGCCAGTTCCCAGCTTGAAAGTCCTTCGCATCCTTTCGTCATCACAGCTGACAGCAAATGCGCTAACCCCGCTTGCTCTCGCGTTTCATAACAACTACCAGACCGGACAAACATCCGCGCCGCCACAATATCCGCCACCGGATTTTCTGCTACCAGCACTATAATGCCATTACTTAATACAGTGCGATGAATAGGAGAAGAAGATAAGGAAGGTTTCATAGTTATTACTAATAAATTATTAATTATTATTGCTGGTTAGTTGCTTAAAGTAATTGTAAACAACCAACCACTGACATTAACAGGGTTTCAGTATAGTCACCGCATAATTTAGCGGTGAAAGAAACTGTTGTGCTAATTGTTGCAATTCTTGGGTAGTAAATGATTGTATCTGCTGAGGATATGCAACTGCTAATTCAGCTTGGGCGATCGTGTTGTAATATCCATAAAGCCCTGTTAATTGATTTGGTGTTTCCGTAGAAAAAGCATATTCATTACAAACCAGTCTCCGTGTCCGGGCGAGTTCCGGCTCAGTAATTCCTGTGGTTTGCAAATCATTTAAATGACTGAGAATCAAATTTTCGACTTGATCTAAATTTTCTGGTTCCAACCAAGCAGTAATTGTAAATAAACTCGATTCTCGTTGTAGAGAAAAATTACTATAAATTCCCTGTACTAATTGCAATTCCTCCCGCAAATCACGCACCAGTCGGGAAGTTCGCCCTTCTGACAATAATACCGCCAACAAATCTAAACCATAGGCAGTGTGTAATTGCTCTACTCCTGGTACAACCCACGCCATCATTAAACGTGCTTGTTCTAGACGTGGTAAACAAATTTCTTGGCGATGAGTTCCAGTAATCACTGGCTGGATAATTTTTTCAGACTGGGGACAGTCTAATGGTGCGGCAAAATCAGTAAATGATTTATTTACCAGTTCCCATGCTGACTCTTGAGCAATTCCCCCCACAACCACTACTGTCATGTTTTCCGGTTGGTAGTGGGCGCGATGAAAACAACGCATCGCATCTGGTGAATGCTGCATTAATTCTAACTCAGTCCCTAGCACCGAACGCCCGTAAGGATGGTTCTGATAGATGCTTTGATTCAGGGCTTGAAATCCTATCCAATCGGGATCATCATTACAGGAGCGAATTTCTTCTAGCACCACATCCCGTTCGCGGATAAATTCATCCTCTGGAATTGCAGCATTAATTAACAGTTCTCCTAAGTGGGGTAGGGTATCTGCTAGATAAGGGGCGGCTGTGGTTAGGGTGTAATGAGCATAATCATAACTCGTAGCTGCATTACTCACACCACCTCTGGTTTCAATGTTGTGATCAAACATTCCAGGGGCTAGTGTCGCCGTTCCTTTAAAAATCATGTGTTCTAAGAAATGAGCCATCCCAAACCAAGGTTTTGGCTCAAGGGTTGCTCCGGCTCGCACCCACACATCAGCCACCACTACAGGGGTAGTGGCAATTTCTTGATGGATAAGTGTTAAACCATTATCTAGTCGGAGAACCGAAGCAGGAAACACGGTATGATCTAGTTGTTGTTGTGACAAGTTTTAGTAGCTTTAACCACAATTTAAGACAATTTTTGTTATTCTAACTCTCAATGATCACTAAATTAGAATCAACGTATACAGATTTGGTGTTCCTCAGTCCTAAAAAGTTAATATTTGCCAGCTATCGACTCTAGATTAAATCTGTAATTCAATATCTTGAGATGTATCAAGTTATTTGGTGAATAAAAACAAGACTATGTAATGAAATGTAAAATTTCCTTGAATTCGCTCGTAGCGCTCTTTTATGACTTTGATGAAAGAAAAAAGAGTAGTTTGGGTTGAAGCCTTGTGTAGGCGTAGCCTTCTCGTAGAGTAACCCAACGAAACCAAGGATTGTGGGTGTTGGGTTATGCCTTCGGCAAACTACGTTAACGTTCCTCTACCCAACCTACGTCTGAATTGATCAAAGTCATAAAAAATAAGGGTTTATGATTTTTATATGACGAGAGTAATAAAAGAGCGGTAGTTATAACTTGGCGCTAAAGCGCAACTATAAACCATGCTGGATATGGGATTTCCAGAAAATAAATTGCCCCATTTCATCAGATCATATTTGTTCTTCATCCCCCCTGCCCCTGCCCCCTGCACCCCTGCCTACCTCAGCGATAGAATGTTTTTTAAATTGTCAGTCCCTATAATTAAAGCCCCCAAGTTTTTGCTAACTTTGGGAGCTAATAATTTTTAAGTTCACCGCAACGCCGTTTTACCTAAGTTTATGACCTGGTTAAACCAGGTGGGTGCCGACTTTCTTCGTTTTAAGTTTCCGGGTACTTGCCCGGTTTACTGCCACGAGACTTGTTAGCTTCCCTTTTCTTTAAAGACATAGATCAAAAAACTTGATGGCAGTCACCAACGTCGTAGTGCAACTAAAACTTATTATAGCCTTCCCAAACCAGTTGTGTGTTCAGTATGGAAATTTTCTAGTGGGATACCAGATAGATTCTATCGTCTGGGCTATGGTACTGATGACATCTCGGTTTTGATGATCTACTAATACGGTGACGTGTCCCAGTTTGCGCCCCGGACGTGATTCGGTTTTTCCGTACCAGTGAACGAAAGCTTGGGGAATTTCAGCTAATTTCTGGCGTTGGTTTTGGTAGTCGCTTTTAGAAATTTCATATCCTAAAAGGTTAACCATCACAGCACTAGCAGAATGTAAAGCGGGATTTCCCAAAGGTAAGCCACAAACGACTCTCAGGTGCTGTTCAAACTGAGATGTTTCACAAGCGTCTAAGGAGAAATGCCCAGAATTATGGGTACGAGGGGCAATTTCATTGACTAAAATTTTACCTGCGGCGGTGAGGAATAGTTCTATGCCAAAAACGCCCACTACTTGCAGACTATTTAAGAGAGTATGAGCGATCGCCTCAATTTCTGCGGCTTGATTGGGTGTAATATCAGCAGGTGCAATCACTCGCCGACATACCTGTTCTTCTTGTTGAGTTTCTACAACTGGGTAAGTTACAACCTCACCTTCTACTGAACGAGCTGCAATAATTGCTAATTCTCGTTCAAAGGGAACAAATTCTTCGATTAAAAATTGAGATTGACTTATATCATTATTTGTGATATGTAAATTTAGCTTTTGCTGCAAATCTGCTAAATCTTGAATAATGAAAGTACCTTGACCATCGTAACCGTGCCGACGGGATTTTAAAACCACAGGAAAACCCAAGTCTTCTATTTGAGACTGGAGGTTTTCTGGCTGTTCCACCGCGAAAAATCGAGGAACAGGTAATCCCAAGTCTTTTAAATAGCAACGCTGATTATATTTATCTAAAAGCGGAGTTAAAGCTGCTAACCTGGGTCGAAAGCAAACACCTTGATTTTCTACAACAGATAAAGAATCTAAATTAACAAATTCATTTTCAAAGGTGATGACATCTGTTTTCTGTGCTAAAATCCCTGTGGAGATAGCATCATCAACTTTAGCAAATACAGCATCCTGTGCGATCGCCACAGCCGGATCATCTGAACTAGGAGTTTGCACCACTAATTTTACACCTAACTTTTTAGCTGCATCCCCCATCATCCAGGCTAGTTGCCCACCACCAATTACACCAACACGCTTCATCGACATCCCAGAGAATAACGAGTTTCTACACCAGTTTTAGAGTTTACACCACTGGCTTTATTGCACAGTTCTTTAATTTGCACTCCATCCAAAATTGCATCTGTGAAATCAGCACTGTCTATATTCACATCAGTAAAAGTGGAGCGCAGCAACAGAGCTTCTTTGAAAACGGCATCGCTCAAATCAGCCCCGGCGAACTTTACCTGATCCACCATAGCATTAGTTAAATCCGCTCCGTGCAGATTTGCTTGGGTCATTACCGAAGCACTCATGACGGCTCCCCGTAAATCAGCATCTGCAAAGTTAGCTAATTCCATATTGGCGTTAGAGAACTCAGCCGCTTGTAAGCTTTGTCCTGAAAAATCACGTTTGGCTAATTCTGCATTGCTAAATGACATGGGATGTGTCCAATCTGCCCAAGCTGGGGAAGCTAGGAACCATACAGTAATCCCCAAAATAAATGCTAATCCTTGTTTCCAAAACATAATCAAGTATTTAATTGTTCTCTCTAGCTTACCGCATTTGAATTTGAGCTTGACCTGCGTAGGTTGGGTAGAGGCTTTGCGAAACCCAACAAATGTTTGAGGTAAGTAACTTAGCACAATTAAATATAAAACCTCTCTCCAAACCTCTCCCCTACCAGGGGCTACGGTGTACACACAAGTACAGTTTGCAAGAGTTTTAAGCCTTGTAGACCTTTAAATTGTCATTACGAGCGGAGCGAAGTAATCGCAAAAACCACGGGACTATGCGATTGCTGAGTCGCAAGGCGACACGCTACGCGGTAAGCGTTCGCGTTAGCGTGCCGGAGGCTCTAGCTATGCCGAAGGCTTTACGTCGTTCCTCCTCTCTGCGAGACGCTACGCGAACGCAATGACAGGCTTTTCGGCGTAATCCTAGAGCTAGACGGCGAAACCAAGTGTTAGGGGGAATTTTCAGACTTGTGTGTACACCGTAGCCTACCAGGGGAGAGGCTTTGACTCCCCCTTCCCTGGTAGGGCTATCCATTACCCGGAGCTTTCTTAACAATCCAATAAAATACTTAACATAAGCAGAAAAAGCTTGCTAAGTATAGTGTGGAGAGAACAGAATCGGGTAATGGAATCATGGAAAAGTGGGCAGCCAAGGAACTGTCTGGGGTAGACCTAGGAGACGTTCGTCGAAACAAGCGGTTAATTAAGATAGTAGAGGATTTAGCCGCACAGCCGGATAGTAGCGTACCACAAGCAAGTGGAAATATGGCAGCAACCAAAGCGGCATATAACTTCTGGAAATCACCATATTTTCCCGCCAGAAAATTCAGTCCCATCAGAGATTCAAGTGGTGACAATAGGGGACTCAGAAGCAGATATATTTGACTTATTTAATCTCAAACGTTCAGAAAATTCCCATTTGTTAATTCGTGGGACTCACAACCGCAAAGTTGACCACTGTGCCAAGTATTTACATCAAGCAATCCGCCAAATTGAACCATTTGGAACACTGACAGCAGAGGTCAAACGCAGTCCAGAACATAGTGCTAGAAAAGCGATACTCACAATTAGATTCACTAGTGTTGATATCCAAGTACCATTACATCACATCGGGCGTTCACAGCTAAAACCTGTCAAGTTACAAGTAATTCTGGCATCAGAAGATCATCCACCACCCGGAGTCAATCCTATGAGTTGGTTATTGCTCACCAGCCTTGAGATTCATAACTTAGAAGATGCCGCGCGTTGTGTGCAATGGTACACATATCGTTGGTTGATAGAACGCTATCATTACACTTGAAAAAGTGGATGTAGAATTGAGCAATTACAATTGTCCACTGCTGACCGCATCAATATGGCAATAGCCACTGATGCTGTTGTCGCTTGGCGTTTATTATGGCTCACTTACTCCTCACGAGTTCACCCTAATTTATCCTCTGATGCCTTTTTAGAAACTGATGAATGGCAATCTTTATGTGCCACTGTCAACAAAAATCCCACCCCACCAAAAAAACCTCCATCTTTACGAGAAGCCGTGCGAATGATTGCCACTCTCGGCGGCTTTCTGGAACCCACCGGGAGATGGTGAGCCGGGAGTTAAAACTATTTGGCGGGGTCTACGGCGATTACACGATATCGCCGCTACCTGGAAACTTCTCAATTCCCACTCCCTATCTGATGTTTCTGGTTAACGATCGCATCCCAATATAGATATTCATCCTCATGTTTTGTCTAGTTTGTCAACCATCCCCTCTCATGGGGGTTCTGTCATCCCAACACAGTCTGCTTTACAGCCATGTTAAGAAAGATGTGGGTAATGGATAGCCTGGTAGGGAAGGGGGTTGGGGGGTTAGGTTTATATTATATTTTTTAACGCCCACTTACTTATAGCGCGGAGAATCTTGGGTTTCACTGTGTTCTATCCAACCTACGATTATGAGGTTTTCAATTGATAAGTGTAATTCGGTGAGCGCTTCTCTGTGTGAGAAAAATAACTTGCTCTATTACTGATAAATTTGGCACAATAAACCTAATAAATCCCCATCCTTTACTGCCAAGTCAAAAATCATGCCTACGAGTGGTACAGTTCTGCGTAACCGCTATAAAATCATCAACCTACTAGGAAGTGGCGGATTTGGTGAAACCTATTTAGCAGAGGACTTGGGTATACCCGAATGGCACTAAGATAACGGCAAATCCATTATTTATAAGGCTTTTGGGTGTGGGGTGTGGGGTGTGGGGTGTGGGGAATTAAGAAGTTGTTGAACACATGAACGTACTAAAATTCAATTTTATTAAACACTACACCCAACACCCTGCCCTAACGAGATTTCGGCTTATCTTAGTGCCATTCGGGTATACCCATTAATCCTAAGCCTAAGTGCGTCGTCAAGCGTCTGAAAACTCACAACCTCACAGACGAACAATTGGATTGGGTAAAAAACTCATTTGAGCAAGAAGCAGTAACCCTGTATAATTTAGGCAATCTTCACCCCCAAATTCCCAAATTATCGGAATATTTTCAGTTAGGGAATGAATTTTATTTAGTACAAGACTTTATTGATGGGGATGATTTGACGAAAATTATCACCCCTGGTAAAAAATTCCCTGAGACAACAGTTATCCAGCTTTTAGCAAAAATTTTAGAAGTGTTGGGAGTCGTCCATCAACAGAATATTATCCACCGCGACATCAGCCCCAAAAATATCATGCTTCGTCGCCTGGATGGAAAAATCATGTTAATAGACTTTGGCGCAGTCAAGCAGATCATGTTTCAGAATTCTGGGCAAACTAGCCTCACGATGGGAGTGGGGACACCTGGTTTTATGCCTTGGGAACAATTCAATGGTAAACCGAAATTAGCCAGCGATATCTACGCTGTCGGTATGGTGGGAGTTTTAGCACTGACGGGAATACCACCACATTTATTAGATGAAGATGAAGATGAAGATGAAGATGGTGAAGTAATTTGGCAAAATCACGCCAGTGTTAGTAGGGGATTTGCACAAGTATTGACAAGAATGATTCGTCGCCGCGTTAGCCAACGTTACCAAAATGCTGCCGCAGCTTTACAAGCGATACAGTTATTCAATCAACCTATTGTCTCCACAATCGTTACCCCAACAATTATTGTTCCACCTCCTTCTTCAGTAGGTGTGCAATTGTTTAATTCCAGCGTAGAAGTGGTAACGGTAAATGCACAAGGCAAAGTTATCAACCGTCAAAACCGAGAAGTTAAATATTTCGTTGAAGATTTGGGTAGTGGTGTCTCTTTGGAAATGATGCACATACCAGGGGGAACATTTATGATGGGTTCACCACCAGAGGAAGCGGGACGACTTGACACTGAAAGTCCCCAGCATCAGGTAAGGGTTCCTGATTTCTTTATGGGTAGATATCCAGTTACCCAGGAACAGTATCAAGCAGTTATGAGTAGTAATTTTTTGAAAAAAATTATAGGTAACATAGTTAATAAGAATCCCGATCCTAACCCTAATCCTGCGCGGTTCAAAGGCGATAAACGACCTGTAGAACAAGTAAGTTGGGATAATGCGATAGAGTTTTGTGAAAAATTGAGTCGGAAGACAGGAAAAACTTATAGGCTACCCAGTGAAGCAGAATGGGAATATGCTTGTCGTGCGGGAACCACTACACCCTTCTATTTTGGTGAAACGATAACCACAGATTTAGTTAATTACAACGGGAATTATCCATACGGTTCCGCCCCAAAAGGTGTATATCGTGAGCAAACAACAAATGTAGGAAATTTTCCGCCAAACTCTTTCGGTTTATACGATATGCATGGTAATATATGGGAATGGTGTCAAGATATATATAAAGATAATTACGCGGGAGCGCCCACAGACGGCAGTGCCTGGGTAAGCGGTAATGATAATGGTTATCGGCTGCTGCGTGGCGGTTCTTGGAACAACAATGCCAGGAATTGCCGTTCCGCTAATCGCAATAGGAACGCGCGCGCGAATCGTAACAACAATGTTGGTTTTCGGTTGGTGTGTGTGGTTGCGTGAGCGCTCCCAAAGGTCAGATCTGATAAATGGGAATTTATCGGGCGTACAATCGGGAGTCCAGACCTGTCCCAGCGAGGAAGGCGACGACCTCCGAATATAAAACCGAGTCGGATAGCTTGGTAGGTTGCAAAACCGAAGACTTGTCCGACTCAACCAAATATTTTCTAATTAATTGACACTCTCCTGGCTCAAGCCAAACGAGTAGGGGCGGGTTTAGAGATATGAGTCATGATTAACCAACAGATGATTCAACCCGCCCCTACAACTCGATTATTTATAGGACTTACGCATTGACAATAAGTACCAAATAGGTGCAAAACTAAAACGCACATATTTCGTAGGGGTTTAGCAGTGCTAAACCCCTACCACACGGGTATATTTACGATTAACATAATCATTGTTTGAGCCGGAAGTTGGCTATTTTGGTATCAGCATACCATGATTAATTTGTACAGTGCGTAAGTCCTAATTTAAAACATTTTATCTTAACAAAAATTAATTATCACAGTTACCAGATCCGCGACTTCTTTGAGAAGTCGGGGATCTATCTATTAAGTTCATAAGTAAAGTTTATTGTATTTTGAACGCAGCATTTTCTATCGGCTGTTAGTCTTTAATTATGTGAGCAGTTAAGCAATTCTTGTCTGTCTAAGCATTTATGCCAAGTTCATCATGATTGATTAACTATTCAGGAATCTCTCACAAATCTATATTCACTAAATACACAAATTTCCCAAGTCTTAATTACTAGCACTGTTATGACTCATTACTCTCTTGATTGGATTGAAGCCTGGTGTCAAGAAAACGGCTGGACAGAATTATTTGTCGAGCGGCGCAATAACTACTGGGCTTTTCCTCCTGGATGCGTAATGCCCGAACCAATTCCCCATCACGTCCTCAACTTAATTAAAGCTGAAAAGGGTTTCACTGTTGAGGAAAGAGCTTGGTCAGCATCGGCGGTAATTGCCACAATCGTAGCGATAGTTTCTACAGTTGCATTCAAGTGTCCCATGCCATTAGTTTTGGCGTTTGCTTTTAACGCTGTGACTGTAGCTCAACTTGAAATTGAAGATGCATAGCCGCAAGCCGCAAGGCGGAAGTCAAAAGTCAAAAGTCAAAAGTCAAAAAACCCTGTCATTGCGAGGAGGAACGACGAAGCAATCGCATAGTCCCGTGGTTTTTGCGATTACTTCACTCCGCTATCGCTCCGTATGGCTCTAAGCGCAGCTATGCCGTCAGGCTTTACGCCACGCTCCGCGAACGTAATGACACTTGAAAGGGTCTATAAACCTTGAAACCCTTGCAGAAACTACTTGTGTGTACACTGTAGCCTCGCTTGCGGGGAGGGGCTGGGGGTGGGGTGGTAGATTGTGATAATCGTAAATAATAAGCTTAAACTTCTTTCAAATAGTAATTAAACCGCTCTCGTAATTTTTCCACACTCATATCCTGAGTCCAGTATTCCACGAGCGCATGACCAAATGCCCAAGCATTGCGGTCAGGTGCAGCAGAGTTTTCTAGTAGCAATGGCCAAAGAGATAGCAAATCAAAGTGAAGAGGATTAACCTTACCTGTATGCAATAGGGAAAACAGGTCATAGGCCATTTGCAGTTTACCAATTACAATCGGTAATTGTTCTACGGGAATTTGTTCTGCTAGGAGATACGCCAGAGTCGGAGAGCCAGTTGATACTGTGGCGATGAACTGAAGCACAGGACTTTTCAACAGTGCAGTTAGTCCTTGAGTGGTCGCCATTTGGAAGGTATAATGATCGATGATTTTGGCAGATGCGGCAGTACGAGCTTCCAAGTTACGCAAAAAGCGGGCTAATCGGAGTTGTTTAGCAGGTGCGATCGCTTCTACAATTTGCAAAGATAGTGTTTCTACACCCCAGGCGGCTCGACCTGTTTTGATATCGCTGGTAACAATCGGTAATATGAGATTACAGAAGTTATCCAAAAGTTCAGCGCGGTATTCGGTAGCGTTGCGAATGGCAATTTCTTTGGGGCGATTTCCCGATTCCCAATTGTATGGCGGTTCCCACTCCCGAAGAGGACGAAGACGATCTACTTGGGTTATGACTGCAATAGTTGGTAAATCTGCAACTTCCGCCTGCATATCTTGGAGAAAATCTACATCCATTTGTAGGGCGGGATCAAGTGCTGGGGTAACTAACAGTAGTAAATCTGCATTGGTAGCATAATCAAGCACCAAATTTCGCAAATCACCACCGTTCACCTGTTCATAACCTGGGGAATCCCACAGCGTTAAACTTTCGCCGGTGGAACTTTGCCAATGATAATTTTGAATCTGATCAGTGCTGGGTAAAACATCCACCTCTGCGAGATCAGCCTGAAATAAAGTATTAATCAAGCTGCTTTTTCCCGAACCCGTGCGCCCGACAATGAGAATATTCACGGGTTTTTGGGCAACTTCCTCGGCTGGTTCGGCTTTGGCTAAAATTTCTCGCAGGTTTTGAGTCTTGGCTGTGGGTAGGGTGGGTGTAGAAATACTGGCTTCTGAAACTGGTAATTTGCTACCACTGTAAAGTGCGATCGCCTGACGGCATAAATTCCGCAGCGCATTTTCCCGCAGTAGTTGCCCTAAATTGACTAACAACTGCTGAGTTGCTTGGTTAGTATAACCCTTAGTAGCTTGCTTGGCCACTGCGACTACAGGATTAAATAGCCACTGCGCCCAATTCCATGCTTGCCAAACTTTCCGAGCCGATGGCTCAAGTTTGCGATAAACTTCATAAGCTTGGTAAGCTTGTCCAACTGTAATCTGATTCAGTGCTGGTGATAGCTTCTGCATCCACTGATCGAGGTCATCCATCGTTCCCCGAATTAACCCGTAAGCCTGCGGTATATAAATATTCAACAGGGGATATTGAACTTGAGGATAATAAATATGTGCGATCGCTGTAACTAAATCTTGACATCGTGACCAAAAGGTTTGCCAATCTTCCCAAATCGGGCGATCGCTTTCTGCTGCTTTGAGAATTTGTTGCAGTGCTATTTCTGCCTGTTTGATATTGTCGCTTTGCGCTGGTAGTCCTACTGGCTGATCTGCGGCTGATTCTAACTCTTCTGCGACTTCTGCCAAAGCAGTTTCTACCATATTGATTTGAGGTTTAGTCCATTTCACCAGCTGCCAGCGCCAGCCTACAAATACCAGGGTAAATATACCCCAAATCCAACTAATACCCCAGGTATGAATTTGCATCCCTGCACAGATGAGTAAAAAAGTAATGATGAGTGCAATGGGTAATGCTAATACTACCCATTGCCACAGTTTTAATCGCAGCATTTTTTGGTAATCCGCCCTAATTTTTGACACTCCCTACATCTATGCTAAATTTATCCCAAAAAACTTCTATGGGAAATCCAGGCTTATTTAAAACCCTTTACTGACTTCTTTTGTACCTTATTTTTGGGTTTAGATTTGTTAACGTCTGCGATGGCTTCTTGAAATAAATTGTGCAAATGTATAGGCACACTGGCAATTTCTGGTAAATCTGGCTCTATAGGTTTATCGAATTCCTGCAAAAGTAAATCCAAGTCATTAGCAAGGTTAAACTCTGGACGTTGTAGGAAATCTTGCAACAACTTTTCTAGTTGAATTGGATACTTTTGGGCTAAACGATGCCAGATAAAAGCATTAATACTTTTGTCTTCCAGGTAGTGGCGAATTAGTTTTTCATTACCTTCAATATTTTGCCCATCCTCATCCGAGAGAATTGCTTGCATCCTACTATAAGTTGGTAAAAACATTTGTCCCCAACGAGGATGAGAAAGAGCCGTAACTTGTTCTGCTTTCCTAAGTTCGGCAGGTAAATCAACCTTTGGCATGACCATTTTAGTCTTGCCGGTACTCTTGTTATCTTTAAAAATTTGAGAAACTACATTTGAGTCTGCACCAATTTCTTTAGCGGCTGTTTGTATTTCTGCTTCACTAACGCCAGCTTCTTCTGCCATTTCTGCCAGAGATTTGGAAGAATCAATTCCTGCCTCAGCCAAACGTTTTTCAGTAATTAACTCTTGAAATTCAGCGATTTTTTTATTCAGTTGGTATCCCGGTAATGTAATTTCATCACTGCCGAAAAAGTCTATAAACTGCTGATGATATTGCTCTACTGATTGCCAAGCTTCCTCTAACAATTCAGGAGCATCACTATAAAGATTATTTTTATAGTTTTCTTTGAAATTACCAATTGCTACAGCGAGTTTTGGCTTACCCAATTTACCCATAATTGTGTAGGGACTAGAAAACATCCAATAGCTATTGTTAATGGGAAAAATATGAGTTAGTAATATTTCTCCTACTTTCAAGCGAGATAATTTCTCTAAAGTTTGAGTATCGCTGGGCTTGACAATATAGTGTTTATCTGTAAGCCAATTGGTAAACTCAAAGCCATCGGGTAAAATATTAGTTATGGCAAATAAGCCAATAAAACTACGATGCCAGTTTTTTAGTAAATTGCGATCGCCGGAGGCGGGGCTTTGCCCATCGCTCTCTGATAAATCTTCAGCGTTTTCAATAAACAATTCTAATGGTGACTTATCACCAACTTTTCCTTCTACAAGAAAACTATCAATGATTAAGTCTTGCTGACTACTATCTCCACTACCTCGACGTAAATGTTCCGCTGCATAAGTTTCTAGCGCTTCTGCTAGTTCTCCTTCTGCATCTAGGACAAAATCGACTAAGGCTTGTTTTAATTGGTGCGATCGTTCTAAAATGGCATCCACAGGTAAATTTTTTGGTGCAACAATTGCAGTCTATAGCTTTTACGAGAGTTTTTGCATCTAGCGATCGCTAGATTTTATAATTAGGAAATATGCCCAATGAAACAAACAAGCAAAGATAAAAAAACAAAAGCCCCTTCCATGACAGAAGAGGCTCTTATTGATTCAAATGATAAACCTGGCATCGAGCTATTTTTGCGTAGGGCTACCCCTAGACTATCGTCGCC
>NZ_CAWUDG010000037.1:0-33156 GCF_963920885.1 Anabaena sp. CCY 0017
ATGACGATGATGACGATGATGACGATGATGACGATGATGACGATGATGACGATGATGACGATGACGATGATGATAAAAAGGCAAAATTGCCAGAATCTATCAAAGTAGCTATTCTGCGAGACATCTCCAAACGCACAGGAGCAAAAACTTCCACGTTGCGTATCGTTCAGGCTAAAAAGCAAACTTGGTCAAATGGCTGTTTGGGTTTACCATCTCAGAACATTTGCACTCAAGCTTTAGTACCGGGTTGGCAAGTCGTCGCTGCTAGCCAACAGCAAATGTGGGTATATCGTACTAATCAGTCTGGAACACTCGCCAAACTAGATGAAGAATCGACTCAGTATATTGTAAGGACGACAACATCACAACAAACCACTAGCCAACAAGTAGTTAGCCAGACACAAAGTCAAACTATTACCCAGTCAAATGTGGTTGCGACTGCGGCCAAGGGAAAACATAAAGGTAAAGGTTTTAGCCTTGTTATTTTGCAGCCATCTGGTAACTTGTCTGAAGTAATTACCCGCGTTTCCTTCAAAGGAAAACATAGCAAGGGTTATCGGAAAGAAAGATTTTTGGGTGATTACAAATATAAAATCAAGAACAAGGGTAAAAAGGCCAAATTTGTTAAGGGAATTAAACCAGGCGATCGCGTCGTGGTGAGATTGTATGATATTCAAAACCGCTTCCTGGGCTATAGCGAATTTGAATGTCTGCAAGAACACACCATAGTTAACTTGATTCTGCCAGAAAACCCTACACAAACTCAAGTAGTCCGCACTGTTTATGGTGTTGATTCTAACGAGTCTGGCACAATTGACTCAAGTACTACTACTTACGACTATTTTACCCAAGTTAGTAATCAACGCGTTAGCTTCCTGAATAGTTCTAGAACAATCAACGCTAGTCAGTTTCAAGCAGAAGGTTTATCAACAGCTGCTGCAACTAGCATTGTTCCCGCTTCCTTCCGCACAGGTGAGTTTGCTTTACTGAGTCAGTCATTTAGCGCTTTCAGTGCCAACTTACCCCCAGTTTTAAAAGCTACCCCTGGTCAATTAGCACAACTAATTGCGGTTAGCGATGACAGTAGTTCTATCTACGATGTCAGCCAAATGATGATGAATTATCGGGAGATAGGTGTAGCCAGCACTATTCGGACTAAGTTTACTGATGTTGCTACCAACCATTGGGCGAACAATTTTATTGGTGAGTTAACAGCCCTAGAAGTTCTCCAAGGTTTTCCCGATGGTAATTTCCGTCCCGACGAACAGGTGACTCGCGCCCAATTTGCGGCGATGTTGAGTCAAGCCTTCCAAATAGCCAGAGTTCGCAATCCCATTAATTTTAGTGATGTTTCCAGCAGCTATTGGGCTTACAGTGCCATCCGTGAAGCTTATGCAACTGGCTTTTTCACAAATGTAGGTAATACATTCAACCCCACTCAAAACCTCTCACGTCTAGAAATTTTGCTCGCATTAGCGCGAGGACTCAACTATACTTCCAGTAGTTCCACAGAAGCAATATTGGCAACTTACACCGATGCTGCTAGTATTCGTACTGATGTTAGGAGTGCGATCGCCTCACTTACAGAGCAGGGTGTAATCGTCAATTATCCTAATGCTCAGGCTTTGAATCCTGATAAAGTAGCAACTAGAGCTGAAGTCAGCGCTTTGATATACAGAGCATTAGCCAGCACGGGTGAAGTAGCAGATATATCATCTAACTATGCTGTGAATCAAGTACAGCAGCAAGTTGTAGGTGAAGAAGCTTCTAATGTTCCCAGAGGTAACACCCAACCTCGCCAGAATTGTAATCAGGGCATTGGAAATGGAGCAGAAGGCTGTGATCCTGGTAACTCTAGTCCCCGTGGTGGTAGCAACGATGAAGGTGGACGCACGCCTGGTGGAAGAAGGTAATACCCATTTACGTTAAATCTGGAAACACCTCATCCTGGCTTTATCGATAGGTTGACCAAATAGGCAGGGGATTAAGGCGTTCGTTGCCCTTCTCCCCTGCCCCCTGCCCCTCTGCCTCTTCCCCCCTGCCCTCTTTTCTCTTCAACGGGCTAAGGAACTATAGACTCTTGACCAGAGACTAGTAATAAGTATTAAGCTATTAACAGTAAACCAGCGAGGGTAAACATCATGATTCTGCCTGGATCAACAGTTCGCGTCAAAAATCCCGCAGACACCTATTACCGCTACGAAGGACTTGTACAACGTATCAGTGATGGCAAGGTAGCTGTACTTTTTGAAGGTGGAAACTGGGATAAATTAATTACCTTTCGCTTATCAGAATTAGAAGCTGTAGAACTGACAGCCGGAAGAAAAGGGAAGTAAAAGAATAGTCATGAGTCATTAGTAAAAGGCTGGTGACTAATTACTCAGAAGTTTCTACTTCTGTATGGGCGGGTTTACTAAGGGTGTTGACGAACCACAAACTGACTGCTTAAACCCGCCCCTACCTACTCAGCACTTTCTACTCCTGTAAGGGCGGGTTTACTAAGGATGTTGACGAACCACAGACTGACTACTTAAACCCGCCCCTACCTACTCAGCACTCAGCACTCAGAACTTTCATGCGCCTACCTTTACCACAGTTTGCCACAGGCGATCGCCATCCCAACCACATTGCGGAGGTAATCGAAACTACTTCTACCGAATTTGTATCACAGTGTTTGGAACCAGAAGACTTAAGTTTTCCCCCCATGCCTGCTTTTGGTAGTTGGGTTTGTGCTGCGGATGAAGAGTCAGGTAATCAAATTTATGCTGTGCTGTATCATGCTACCACCATGCCTATAGATTCGGTACATCGGGCTGTGGCTCTGGGTTTGTCATTGCAAGATTTACGCGAGGAACAACCCCAAATTTTTGCCATGCTCAAAACTGAATTTCGGGCGGCGATTGTGGGGTTTGAAAATTCGTCCCGGACTCTAGGCGATAACCAAGGGATATATCAGTATCTCCCACCCCGTCCTCCGCAAATTCATCAAGCTGTTTATCAGTGTGAACCAGAAGCTATCGTTAAATTCACTGAAAAAGTGGATTTTTTACGAACATTGCTTTCTGTAACTGGTGCGCCAGTTGAGGCATTAACAGCAGCAGCGATTCGCCATATCTACCAGCTACGCAAAGCTGACCGAGAATGGCTCATCAAGGCTGGACGGACTTTGAGTGTTTTGTTAAAAGATGACTATGACCGCTTAAGGTTTATTTTAAGTCAAATCCATCCATAGGTAGTTCATTATTAGACAATTACTTAGGTATTGTATAGCAACTACCCACCTACGCAGATGAATGTTAATTACTCAAAGCTCTGAAGCCACTGGGTTTCTATCCAGAACTCAACACACTGCTTAACACTCCGCTACCGCTATCAGCGCAGCCATGTCAGCAGGGTTAGTAGGCGTTACAGAGCTATGCTATAAATGAAGATTTTTTTAATTTTTCGTCAGGGTGGCTTTGATGTTTGTTGATCATTTTTAACCCGATTTCCGGCTGGATAATCGTAATTTCACCGTCGCCCCTTACAGTCCAAGATAATGGAACTCCTACCACAAGTTCTGCTCACTGAACCAATTACTCAGGTTCTCAGCGAGGAACCAATTGTGACCTTTGCTGTTTTGCTGGTGGTCATTTTAGTTGTACCCATCCTGTTTGAGCGGCTGAGACTACCAGGATTAATCGGCTTAGTCTTCTCAGGGGTAGTACTGGGTCCTTCAGGCTGGAATCTTTTACATACAGAATTACCGCTAATTAGCCTGTTATCAGATATTGGCTTATTCTATTTGATGTTTGTAGCAGGTTTAGAAGTAGAAATCAAGCATTTTCGCCGTTGCAAAAAACGTTCCTGGGGATTTGGCATCCTGACTTTTAGTTTCCCCCTGATTATGGGAACTTTAGTAGGACAGTTTTGGCATTTGGAATGGAATGCTTCTATTTTAATTGGCTCTTTGTTGGCTTCCTATACTCTTTTGGCATATCCCATGATCAGTCGTCTGGGACTGTTAACTAATGAAGCTGTCACTATCACAATGGGAGCTACCATTTTTACTAATCTCAGCGCTGTACTGATATTAGCTGTTTGTGTGGCTACTACTAATACTGGGCCATTTAACTTGGCGCAATTACTGCCCTTGTTGATTTGGTTGACTGTTTACACCATGATCATTCTACTGGGATTTGATTGGGCTGGCAAAGAATTTTTTCGGCGATTTGGAGATGATGAGGGTAATAAGTTTTTGTTTGTGTTGCTGACCGTATTTCTGGCTGCGGTGGGCGCTCAATTCATTGGGGTGGAAAGAATTGTGGGAGCCTTTTTAACAGGCTTGGTGGTCAATCAAGCTGTGGGTGAAGGGCCAGTTAAGGAAAAGGTGATATTTATTGGCGCTGTCCTATTTATTCCCATTTTCTTAGTTAACTTCGGCTCAATTATTGATCTGCCTAATTTAATTACCAGCCTTGACAGCTTACGATTAACGCTTTTGCTGGTAGTCGGCTTAATTATCAGCAAATTCATGGCAGCTTTATTCACAAAACTGCTTTACCACTACAACTGGGGGGAGATGCTGATGATGTGGTCACTATCATTACCTCAGATGGGGACGACTTTAGCCGCCACTTTCGTGGGATATCGGGCTGGGTTGCTACCAGAAGTAGTCTTAAACAGTGTCGTAGTTGTCATGGTCGTTACCTCAATCTTGGGGCTATGGCTCACTAGTCAGACCGCCGTTGCTTTGGTTTCCACCGCAGAGCCAAAAGCACCTGTCCCAACTCTATTTGAGCCGCAGTCAGAAAAAGAACACAGCCATTGCAAGATAGTTGTACCTGTCTATAATCCTCAAACTCAGCAATATTTGCTGGAAATGGCGGCCTTATTAGCAAATCAAGCTAAAGGAAAAATTGTGCCGTTAGCGATCGCCACTGCTGCGGCTCAAATGGATGCACCACAGTTAGAAACTTGTCTGCGCCGCAGTGAACGGCTACTGGCAAAAGCCACAGCCCAAAGTCGATTGTTAGGAGTAGAAGCCGAACCATTACTGCGAATTGATGATGCTTTTGCTCTAGGTATTAGTAGGGCGGCTCGTGAACAACAGGCGAATCTAATTATCATGGGTTGGGGTAAACGGACTGGGTTAAAAGCACGTTTATTTGGCAGTGTAATTGATAACGTGCTTTGGTCATCTCATTGTCCAGTGGCGGTGACGCGTCTAATGGATTCACCCAAAAAAATTCAACGCATCTTAGTACCCTTAGAAAATTTAACAGCATCATCATTGCAACCTGTCCAATTTGCCCAGATGCTAGCTGAGGCTAATCAAGCCCAAGTGACTGTACTTCATGTGTGCATGAGTGAAGCTCGTCCTTACCATCGACATCGCCGCAGCAATTCTAAGCTCATCGCAGCCAAGCGAACTGACAAATCAGCGCAGGCGCGATCGCACCTCGCCCTGTTAATCTCTCAATTATCTATGGCTAATCCCCCAGAAATTCAAATCATCGCCCATGAAAATGCTGCTCAAGCAATTCTACAGGCAGCAAGATTATATGATTTAGTAGTGTTACCTTTTATACGTAATTCTCCAAATCCTGGTGGGTTAGCCATCAGCGATGTCACCACCCAGTTAGCTGGGCAACTTACCTGCTCTCTTGTCATGCTAGGAGAACCGCAGCACACAAAAACGCAAATGTCAACACCAGAAGTTTCCCATTCGATATCTACTGTTTAAGCAAAGTGAAAATAGGCTTTTTCCGCGATCGCATTGAAATAGGTTTATACCGACATCCTTGTAGAGACGTTCATCCCACGTCTCTATTTTGTTGCAGATGCTCAAAAACTTTATCTGAATAAAGATTTGATGAATTATGCAGATCCAGCAGACAAACTTCCGAGAATGTTTGGTAAGTTGCTAAATGAGTTGTCTAAAAATTAAGTTTAAACTGCACAATATTACGTATATACTGCGTTAAACTGTTGCTTGATATTTATCGCAACCCCCAAGGCGGTGAATACAGTATTCATAGCTCACAGGCTGGAAGTAACTGGGTTTAAACTCACCACTTTGCTATAACTGGGTTTGTTCTAGATTTTTGTAACAAAACTGGGTACTCTAACAATAAGTTAGAAATCAACTAAAAATACTGATAAAGTAACTCGAAAACTATGAGAATTTTGGTTACAGGCGGTGCTGGATTTATTGGTTCCCATTTAATTGACAGATTAATCCCCGCAGGACATGAAGTTATTTGCTTGGATAACTTTTATACAGGTCATAAACGCAATATCCTTAAATGGATAAATAATCCCAATTTTGAACTCATCCGCCATGACATAACCGAACCAATTCGCTTAGAAGTGGATCAAATTTATCATCTAGCCTGTCCAGCCTCTCCTGTACATTACCAGTACAACCCCGTTAAAACCGTTAAAACTAACGTGATGGGGACAATGAATATGTTGGGACTAGCTAAACGGGTTAAGGCTAAATTCTTTTTGGCCTCAACCAGCGAAGTTTATGGTGATCCTGAAGTTCATCCCCAACCAGAAGAGTATCGGGGTAGCGTTAATCCTATCGGTATCCGTTCATGTTACGACGAAGGCAAACGCGTCGCCGAAACTTTAGCATTTGATTACTACCGACAAAATAAAGTTGAGATTCGGGTAGCGCGAATTTTCAACACCTACGGCCCAAGGATGTTAGAAAACGATGGTCGAGTAGTGAGCAATTTCATAGTCCAAGCCTTGCAGGGTAATCCTTTGACTGTGTACGGAGATGGTTCGCAAACTCGGAGTTTCTGTTACGTTTCTGACTTAGTAGATGGGTTTATTCGCTTGATGAATGGCGACTATGTTGGCCCAGTGAATTTGGGTAATCCTGGTGAATATACTATTTTGCAATTGGCGCAAGCTGTACAAAACATGGTTAACCCAGATGCAGAAATTAAGTTTGAGCCACTCCCTTCTGATGACCCACGTCGTCGTCAGCCTGATATTACTAAAGCCAAAACTTTGTTAAATTGGGAACCTACCATTCCGCTACAAGAAGGGTTAAAACTCACAATCGAAGATTTCCGCAGTCGTATCCACAGCGATCGCTAAGTTTTAGGTTCATTGGCAGTATTTAGTGCTGTTTTGAACCTGCGTGTAGACTGATCTTCTCAGTAGTCTATACTTTAGTTACTGGTTTTACCAGTGGTATATAAGTGTCATCTTTGACAATTTGTTTGAAGGTTAATCCCAAAAAAGGCGAGGAGTTAAACTAAATGCGTGTTTGCGTAATTGGTACTGGTTACGTTGGTTTGGTTACAGGTGCTTGTTTGGCTCATATCGGACATGATGTCATTTGCGTTGATAATAATGAAGAAAAAGTTAAATTAATGAAATCTGGACAGTCCCCAATTTTTGAGCCGGGACTTTCAGACATTATGCAGTCTGCCATTAAAACAGAGAAAATCCACTTTACTACAGATATAGCCGCCGGAGTTGCCCACGGAGAAGTTCTATTTATTGCCGTGGGAACCCCACCTCTACCTACTGGCGAAAGTGATACCCGCTACGTTGAAGCTGTAGCCCGTGGGATTGGCGAAAATCTTAACGGTGGTTATAAGGTAATTGTGAATAAATCTACAGTCCCCATTGGTTCTGGTGACTGGGTACGCATGATTGTCTTGGATGGGATTGCGGAACGTCAAAAAACACTTGTACCAGCAGGTGGAGTAGCCAGTGATGAAAAATCACCAGAGGATTTAGCCCAATTTGATGTGGTCAGCAATCCAGAGTTTTTGCGTGAAGGTTCGGCGGTATATGACACCTTTAACCCTGATCGGATTGTTTTAGGTGGTAATAGTCCCAGAGCGATCGCTTTGATGAAAGAACTATATGCGCCCATTGTGGAACGTCAGTATGCGGCTGATCAAGCTTTACCACAAGTGCCTGTACTAGCTACAGACCTCAGTTCCGCAGAAATGATCAAATACGCTGCTAACGCCTTTTTAGCCACCAAAATCAGCTTTATTAACGAAGTTGCAAATATTTGCGATCGCGTCGGTGCGGATGTTACCCAAGTAGCAAAAGGTATTGGTTTAGATTCCCGCATTGGTAACAAGTTTTTAAACGCTGGTATTGGTTGGGGTGGTTCCTGCTTCCCGAAAGATGTCTCTGCACTGATTCACACTGCTGATGACTATGGCTATGAAGCCCAGCTAATGAAAGCTGCTGTGACTGTCAACGAACGCCAACGGCTGATTGCTTTAGAAAAACTCCAGCAAGTTCTCAAAATTCTCAAAGGTAAAACTGTGGGACTTCTGGGTTTAACCTTCAAGCCAGATACCGATGATATGCGGGATGCGCCAGCACTCAATTTAATTGAGCAACTGAACAGATTGGGAGCTAAAGTCAAAGCTTATGACCCGATTGTTTCCCAAACAGGTTTACGTCATGGTCTGACAGGCGTATTAGTGGAAACCGATGCTGAAAGACTAGCTGATGGTTGTGATGCTTTGGTATTAGTCACCGAATGGCAGCAGTTTAGCAGTTTAGACTACGCTAAGATGGCTAAATTAATGGATCATCCTGTAATCATCGATGGTCGGAACTTCCTCGACCCTGAAACTATGGTTCGTGCTGGTTTCCAATATGTCGGTGTGGGACGATAGAAAAACCTCACCCCCAACCCCTCTCCTTACCAAGGAGAGGGGAGACTTTGACGCAAGTCAAAGGCGGGGTGAGGTTCTGTATTTTAAGCGTTACATAGAACTTAAAAATAGAGAATTAAAAACCTCACCCCCAACCCCTCTCCTTACCAAGGAGAGGGGAGACTTTGACGCAAGTTAAAGGCGGGGTGAGGTTCTTCATTTTAAGCGTTACTAGGAATACGTTCTATTTCCGCATAACCACTGAAAATTAAATTTTTACCTTCAGTCTCTAAACGATTCAGTCGCAATTTCACACCATCAAGGTCAAAGCGATCCAAATCAACCATATTATCTAAAATTTCCGCCAGCGCCATACTCAATGTTTGGGAGATTTCCCGTTGTGCTTCTGGTACTGAGTCAAGCTCAATTTGGGGGTTTTTAAAGGAAATCCGTCGCCGTCTTTCTACAGCTACAGTCATCACCATGCTTAGTGGGATGATTTCGCCATTATTTAAATCTGCTTTCGCTAAAATCCGCAGATGATTTTCTGCTAAAAGTTCTACTTGAATATCGGTAAAGGAAACTGGTGTACCGCCTGAGATTTCTGTCAATGAGGGTACTGTGAGGTTAACCAGGTGCTGTGTCACCAGTTTGGCGTTGAAGGCTTGGTTAATGCCTGCTTCCGATAGTATGACGTTGGCGATCGCTTGGGTAGGCTGCTTGAGGTTGAGCTTACCACTCAGAACCGCGCCGAAGTCAATAGCAACCGCATCGGTTTCAAACGACATTTCCTCGACCAAAAAATCTTTACGAATCACCAAGCCAGTACCACTCATTTTGAAGCTATCAATGCTGCCTTGCAACAGTTTGCTGGAGGGATAGCAGCGCACAAAGACTTCTACTGACTTGCTTTGGGTAAACAAGTGGCGAATAGTTTGGCTGGCGACTGTGTTTAGCATTCGCTCTCCCCAATCTGTGCTTTGAGAATCTTTTAAACCAGTAAGTCCGCCGAACATGAAGTTTTGGATCTCTAGAAGTTCTTTATACTTTTGTAACAAATCGTGAAGAATAGAGCAAGCGATCCCCATATTCATTTTGCTGATGGTGACGTGAGCGATCGCTGATGATTGCTAGATAATTGTATTATATATTACATTTTTCGATATTAGAAACCCAAATTCCCCGAAACCAAAGATCCCCGACTTCTTCAAGAAGTCGGGGATCTAAGCCTCTCGCTAGGGAGTAAATCCGATAGGATTGCTATATTCAAGTGCAGATTTCCGAATTGAAGGGAGTGAAACTAAACCCTAAACCGCAAACGGTACGGAGGAACAACGGTGGTTACACTACAACTGCGCCAAATTGATATTCAACCAGGACAATGTTTGATATTACGCGAGATTAATTGGGCAGAATTTGAAGCAATTTTAGAGGAATTAGGAGAACATCGCGGTGCGCGAGTTGCTTACTATCAGGGAGTGTTAGAAATTCGGATGCCGTTGCCAGAACATGAAAAAGCTAAGATAATAATTGGCGAATTTGTGAAAACTTTGCTTGATGAACTAGAAATAGACTGGGAACCTTATGGTTCAACCACATTTAAGCGTCAAGAAATGGCCGCAGGTTTAGAACCAGATGATTGTTTTTATATTCAAAATGCAGCACGAATGATCGGTAAAAATCGACTGAATTTATCAGTTGATCCGCCTCCAGATTTAGCGATTGAAATAGACGTAACCTCAAAGACTCAACTTTCAGCTTATGAGGCGTTGGGTGTTCCTGAACTTTGGTGTTATGCGGATAGTCAATTGCAGATTTTTCTGTTACGTGAAGGTGAGTATGTGCAGGTAGAAAATAGCCCCACGTTTGGAGATTTGCCTGTAGCTGAGGGAATTTTGCAGTTTTTGAAGTTGAGCGAGATAGAGGGTGCTAGTGCAGCGCGGCGAGCTTTTCGGCAATGGGTGCGTTCTCTTCTAGGGGGATGAGAGGTAGGTTTACTTACATTTACCTGTTAAGCCATCTGGCAAAATTGACTTGTAGTTTAGAGACAAATTCCTTTCTGCTTTACCACAGCGAATAAAACTATTTTGTGTGAGCGACTCTAGAGGTTTTTGCTGCTGAAGTTGCTGGTATTGCAAATCAATAGTAATCCTAATGGCATCGGTAAATGTCTGATGAGTCTGCTGTTGAATTTAACTGAGTTTCTAAGCATCTTCTTCATCTAATCGCGCGACCATAGCATAATTTATGAAGTTTGTCATCAGCTTATCTGAAAATTTTAACATTTCATGTCAGAGAAGCAAATTCTTGTTGTTTACGAATAATATAGTCGTTGTCGTCTAAGTAGTTACGTTTTCCCTTCGAGAAGCTTCGCCCAAGGTGAGAAGAGTTAATTAACCAGAAAATTCTGGTTTTAGTTAGTAACTAAAAATAAAGTCACTTTAATTTCAAAGTAAAAAACAGTTTTAGTCAGCCAACGCCGTACTCTGGCAATTTTAATTGGGAAAATTCAATTATATATAATGCAAGTATAGGAAAGGTGCATCAAACATAATGCAATTATAGAAAAGGTGCATTATATATAATGTAACTATAGGAAAAGTGCATCAAATCTAATGCAATTTTCATTGGCTTAAAATTTAATATAAATAATAATTATATATATATATAAACAGCCAAAACCTTTGCATAATAAGCAATATAGGCTATGAGTCTGTTGGATAGAGGTATTTTCTAGACTTTTTAACCAAAGATAAAATATTTTAAATTATTTTTTTTAATTCTGGTAAAACAAGTTTTTCTAGCGCTATAATGAGGGTTATTAAGAGTTAATGGCGTTGCTGATTTGAAGTATGAACACAATTTTTGATGATGTCAAAACCCCTGTAGAGAAGTTCCATGGAACTTCTCTACTAAATTCATGCTTGGTTTCAGCAATGGCGAATTAACGAAAAAGGGGTATAGGTTATTTACAACCTACCCCCAATCCCGTAGACAATCAGATATAACTGATACTACGTGTTTTGTAATTCTTAAGTCAACCCGCCAACTACGTAAGTAACCAGTGCCACCTGGTACTACGTGTTTTGTAATTCAGGAGAAAAAAAATTCATGAATCTATCCAATTGTAACGCAACAACGCCTAAGAGTCAGTCTTTTAAGCAGAGTTTGAGAGGACATCTAATGCCAGTTTTTTTTATTTTGGCATTAACGACAGTTACGGTTGAGGTCGATACTCCAAGTTCAAAAGTGCGACTAAATCTTGTCCCACCGCAAGTAACTATAATGTTGCTTCTATTGATACAACGTCAATAATTGTGAGTTAAAAAATAATGGGGTGTGGGTTACGTCCACACCTCATATCACACCAATCGTTAAGCTATATCATCATAAATTGCAAGTCAGTATCTCAATTCAGGTATTGGTTTACCTTCGATTTTGCAAATTAACAAGTTCACAAATTTCAGGATGTTAAGTGAATAAATCAGTGTTAGATGCTTCTGCTTTTTTAGCTTACCTTAGAGATGAAGCAGGAGCGGAAATTGTTGAAAATGCCTTGATTTCTGGATGCGATATCAGTACTATTAATTGGGGAGAAGTTTTATCAAAAACTGTTGATTTAGGAGAATCTCCTGACAACATTATTAAAGAATTGAAAGATGAAGGATTATTAGAAAATAGTTTAGCAATTATTGATTTTACTGAAGAAGATGCTATAACTATAGCTAAATATAGACCTTTAACCAAAAGTGCAGGGTTATCATTAGGGGATCGGGCTTGTCTGGCTTTAGGTAAACGCTTAAATTTACCTGTATTAACAGCAGATAAAGTGTGGAGTACTTTATCTCTGGGAATTACGATTAATTTGATTCGTTGAGTAAATTAAGTCTATTAACAAGCTATTAAGTTTTAGCCTTTGATTTCAGGAGTTAGAATGTTTGTTTTTGATGAAAGCCGAGTTTAAGTATCGCTATGAACGTTGAATCGGTAGGGCTATTTTAACTTGAATAAAACCTCACCCCAACCCTCTCCTTACTAAGGAGAGGGAGCAGGAATATTGTTTTCCCCTTTTAAATATTCCTGTGTGCGGCGTTCCTGAATCAGTTCATCTACCAAGTTCCTCTCTGGGGATTTATCTTTTAATAAACCTCTGATTTTTTTCACTTGTTGTTTCAGGCTGACTAATTGTAGTTTACCACTATCTTGAAGTGTTAAAATTAAGCGATCGCCTGATTCTAAATTTAGTTTTTCTTGTATTTCTTTAGGTAAAGTTAAACGTCCTTCCGGTTCAATATCCAGTGTAAATTGTTGAGGAATTGATGAATTAGCAAATGTCATAGCCGAATCTTCCCTTATGTTACACGTATTTATATTTTAGCAAAACTCTCAAAAATTCTTTCTCTATACTCTAGTCTGCTATATATTTGCTGTATGCTTAAGAGGAATCTCAATCAAAAATTCTGTTCCCTTTCCAGGTTCAGAAACATACTCGATTTTTCCCCTATGCTTCCCTACGATAATTTGGTAACTAATAGATAAACCTAAACCAGTACCTTTCCCTACAGGCTTAGTAGTAAAGAACGGTTCAAACAACTTATTTTTAAATTTTTCTCTTATTCCTGTACCATTATCTTTAATACTAATAATTACCTTCTCTGCATTTTTTAGTTGAGTATGGATAATAATTGAACTGGTGTGTTGTTTCATGTCTTGATAAGCATTGATTTCCTGCTGGCGTAAAGCATCAATAGCATTAATAAAAATATTCATAAATACCTGATTTAATCCTCCTGCATAACATTCAACAAGAGGCAAATTCCCATAATTTTTAATAACTACAATTTCCTGCTGTTTGTTCTGACCTTTAAGATTATCTTGCAAAATTAACAGCGTACTATCAATCCCTTCATGAATGTTCACTGGTTTCATTTCTGCTTCATCAAGACGCGAAAAATTCCGTAAACTTAAAACAATTTCACGAATACGTTCAGCGCCAATAGTCATTGAGTCTAATATTTTTGGCAAATCATTAATAATGAAATTTAAATCTATCTCCTCAATTAAAATATTTATTTCTGGGTTATGATTTGCATATTGTTTCTGGTATCTGTTAATCAAAATTAATAATTTTTGAATGTATTCTCTAACGTGTGTCAAGTTACCATAAATAAAATTAACAGGATTATTAATTTCATGAGCAACACCAGCGACTAACTGACCGAGTGAAGACATTTTTTCCGTTTGGATCAGTTGGACTTGAGTTTGCTGCAAAAATTCCAATGTTTGTTGTAATTGAATATTTTTCTGTTTTAATTTTTTCGTTCTGGCCGCAACTTGCATTTCTAACATAGAATTAGTTTCTTCTAAGGCAGCTTGAGCGTTTTTTTTAGCCTTTAAGTATTCTTGCAATAAACTTAATACTAAAAGCCACGCTGGAATAAGTACTATTAAACTGATAGTCGAGACTAAAATAGCCCAAATCATTCTTTGGCGATACGCAGTAACTTTTTCTTGCAAACCAAGTGAGATATTACTATTCCTTTGAGCAACACCATCGGCATAAATTTGTTTCTGAGTTTCATATTTGCGGCTGGATAATAGTAGCTGTGCCGCCTCTTTTTGATTACTATTAACTAAATTAAAAGCTTCATATTCCATTGCTACTAACTGCTGATTAGCAACATCAATCTTTCGGGAATTTTCATCTTCATAACTTTCAGGAGCCAATTTCATAGCTTCTTGAATCACCAGATCAAGTTCTGGTTCAAATTGGCGATATCGTTTTTCCCACATAACATCACCTGTGGCTGCATTCATCCGGGCAGACATCGTTAATACTTCATCAAGATAAGTAATTCTATCACTGAGTTTTTGTAGTTTAAATTCCTGTTTATTGATACTATTGAAGCTGTAATATGCCTGCCAGTTGAGCCAAACTTGAGGAATAAACAATAGTAATGTCAGCAATACTGTCACACTTACTAGCTGAGAAGGAGTAAATTTAAGCTTATAAAATAAATGCATTTTCCTCCCTGGATATATCGTATATTTAAATATAAAGTAATTTCTAACCCGATAATAAACTGTTGATTTGTCAAAGCCTGGAAGCGACGGGGTTTATACAAGCTAAAAACCCCGCTACTAATCTAAGGGCAGCCATACCAGCAGGGCTTTACAGGACTTTGATTTCTGCAAGCCGTACACAGAAGTTAGCCATAGCGAAATGAAGCATCAGACCGAAGCAGTTACCTTTGCTTTAGCGAAACGCAAGGGTATGAGAAATTTAACACTTTGTGACATACTTTAGATGTATTTGTGCAATCTTACTGACAAGCTGACTACAAGTGTAACATTTTTGTTTCTGAGTATGAATTAAGTCAAAATCGCCCCACCCATTAACCGTTCATAGCGGTACTTCAATTCAGCTTTCATCAAAACCCAACGTTCTAAAGTTGCATCCATATCGATTACCTTCTCCGCAACTTGTCGGGCTAACAGCAAAATTTCCTCATCTTCCACCAAACTGGCTAAAGTAAAATCAGCTACACCAGATTGACGAGTTCCCAGCACTTCCCCAGGGCCTCGAAAGCGCATATCCATTTCCGAGATAAAAAAGCCATCCTGGGATTGTTCCAAAACCTTCAGCCGTTGTTGAGCATCAGCACTCTTAGAACTACTCATCAATAAACAATAAGACTGAGCCGCACCACGACCAACACGCCCACGCAATTGATGCAGTTGTGATAATCCAAATCTTTCAGCATTTTCAATGAGCATCACCGTTGCATTGGGGACATCCACACCCACTTCTACAACCGTAGTAGAAACCAAAATTTGCGTTTGATTATCACGGAATTTGGTAATGGCTTCGTCCTTATCTGCGGAACTCATGCGACCATGCAACAATCCCACTTGAAAGTCAGGGAAAATACTTTCTTGTAACTTCTGATGCTCTTCTACGGCCGATCGCAAGTCCAATTTTTCCGATTCTTCCACCAGAGGTAAAACTACATAAACTTGCCTTCCTTGGGCAATTTCTCGCCGCATTAAGTCGTAAGCTTCAGTGCGTTGTTTACCTGTTAACATAGTGGTCTGAATTTTTTGCCGTCCTGGGGGTAACTCATCAATTTGGCTAACATTCATATCCCCATGTATTGTTAATGCCAAGGTTCGAGGAATGGGGGTGGCGGTCATAGTTAATACATGGGGTTGGTCGCCTTTTTGCTGTAACAACGCCCTTTGTTTCACGCCAAAACGATGTTGTTCATCAATTACCACTAACCCCAATTGGTTAAAGTTAACAGTGTCTTGAATTAAAGCATGAGTTCCCACTAATAAAGGTAATTCACCTGTGACTAACTGAGAGTGAATTTCTCGCCGTTTGGCAACTTTGGTAGAACCTGTCAGTAATTCTACGGGTAAATGCAACAGGTTAAACCAACTGACTAACTTGCGGTAATGCTGTTCTGCTAACACTTCCGTGGGAGCCATTAACGCCGCTTGATATCCCGATTGAATGGCGGCGAGGATCGCAATTACCGCCACCACAGTTTTACCAGAACCGACATCGCCCTGTATCAGCCGATTCATCGGGGTGGATTTTTCTAAGTCGTTGAGAATATCGTTGAGGACTCGTTGCTGTGCGCCAGTCAGTTTAAAAGGCAGAATTTCGGAGAATTGTTCGACTAGTTGACCTTTGGGGGCGAGAATAGCACTGGTTTGAATTTGGCGGGCTTGGTGCTGACGTTGTAATAAACCGAGTTGCAGGTAAAAGAATTCATCAAACACGAGGCGACGACGAGCAGCTTGCAGAGTTACGCTGTCATCGGGAAAATGGATGTTAGCGATCGCATCCTTCAATTCCATCAAATTATACTTTGTTCTTAACCCTTTAGGCAAAGGATCTTTGAGGTGAACCGTAGCTGGTAAAGCCGCAGTTATCGCCTGTCTCACCATAGTTGCCATCACACCCTCAGTCAGAGCATAAATTGGCACTACCCGACCAATAGTCAACGAATCAATAGTATCTCCTGGATGTGCTAATACCTCAAGTTCCGGGTTATCCAGCGTCAAACCATATTTACTTTCTTTCACCAACCCACAAGCCGCCAAAATACTGCCCACTGGGTAACGGCGTTTTAAACCTTCTTGCCAACCACGACTAGCAAAACGCGCCCCCGCAGAAAAGCGCGTAATTTTGATTTCGCCTGTATGATCTTTGAGAACTAATTCTAAAATCGATAATTTCTTATTTCTAGGGCTAGTAAAACAGTTACAACGCTTCACATTAGCAATAATTGTCACCGTTTCACCCCCCTGCAATTCCCGGATATTTACCTGACGCGCATAGTCAATATGATCACGGGGATAGTAGTAAAGTAAATCACGCACAGTAAGCAAATTCAGCGCCGCTAATTTATCAGCCTGACGGGGGCCGATTTCTGGTAAATCGCTGAGTTTTTGGTCAATGTTTGGTGCTAACCTCCGACTTACTTCCGCCACAATGGGCGATTTTGGTTGAAGTTTTTGGCGTTGGTATATCTGTGATTTCTCTGTATCACTTTCTTTTGGTTCTTGCTGTAGTTGGTAGAGATACCTGCGAGTTTCAGCTACTAGATGCTGTCTTTCTGACTCTTCCAGATGTGGATAGTTCGCAAATTTTGCCGCTAGTTCTTGCCAACGACCACGTTCTAATGGGGACAAAGCTGTGGGGAATTTCCCAAAAGTCAAGCAGAGAAATTCACTGAAGCGGTATTGTCTACCCATCAAGTCTATAAAGCCTCTATCTGCTTCTATTGCCAAGGCTTTTTGCAATCTTACCCAATCTGGATTGTCATTAGTCATTGGTCATTAAACATCTGATGAAAAAAATTAAATATGCGTGATCACAGAACCCTTGTAGAGACGCGATGCATCGCGTCTCTATTCAAACCAACTCGCACGCCATGCAGATTCAGCTTCAGAAACTGAGAGTTCCCGTTGCTTTTTTTGATAATCTCGCCCTACCTTGTTTAGCTGAACTAAGATATGGCGAATTTGCCTGCGGTCAGATGAAACTTTGGTGTCGGCAAATTCAATTTCCGCCAATCTGAGATTAATTGCCATAATCTGTGTGAGTTTGGAGTCTTCTGGATCTTGTTCATTTTCAATTTCCACCACCAAGTTTAAGAGATTGGGTGGCCCCGGCATCACTTCAGCAGATGCTTCGGAAACAGCCGCCGCCGCTTCTAATATTGGTTCTGGTAATTTCTTGGGTAAAATACTAGCTTTTTGTAGTAAAAGATTCGCGTCGTGGGAAACCTTTTTTAGCGCCTGTTGGATTAAATCTTCCAGGGTTTGTTGCCATTTTGCTAATTCTATGGGGTTTGTGACATCAGGGTTGAAACTTTTCAGGGCTGAAGTTATCTGAGGTAAAGCAGATGATTCAGATAAAATATATGTTACTACCTCATCTATCTCAAATCCCGTATCGCTCTCATCGCTTTCATTACCCTCATCTTCCTCATCTTCCTCATCTTCCTCATCTTCCTCTTCCCGGAGATAAGCAAGTAATAACTCAGCCACCTCTTGACCCAAATTGCGAATACCTTGCTGCAATTGTTGGCGCTGATTCAGGGATAACTTGAGAAAGTTTTGGGGATATCCTTGAGTGCATAGATGGTAACTTGCTAGAATTAACTGTTTACGTACAGATTGCCCCAAAGTGGTTAAATAACTGGCATAAGCATTGTGGAGTTCTGCCGCGATCGCGCGGATTGCTTCTTGCAAAGCTACAATATCCCGTTCAATTAGCTCAATTGCTCTAGCCATATCTTCTCTAATTAATTACCCATACTTTATTATGGTACAAACGTACCTATTTTGATTTATCTGTGTTTATCTGTGGTTCCTAACTTCTTCCTAGCCACTACAATACTGATTCACAAATATCAATGCAATAACCTGCCTTTGATTTTGCTCAAAATCTCCCCTCTCCTTAGTAAGGAGAGGGGTTGGGGGTGAGGTTCCGCAATCCTAACTAATAAAACACAGGCCAGTTGATTATGACTGGCCTGTGATTATACAAGTGATGAGTTACAAAGGCAACTCCCAACTTCTAACTAAAGTTACTTACTACCCATTTGTGCAGCAACTTCTTCAGCAAAACTAATTTCTTGCTTCTCAATGCCTTCACCCAGGATATAGCGCACAAAGCGATTAACTTTGATTTCTTCGCCTACCTTGTTTTTAACTTGTTTTACCAAGTCTTCCACAGAAATGCTTTGATCACGGATGAAAGGCTGATCCAACAAAGTTAATTCTTTCAGGCGTTTTTCAATCCGTCCCTGAACAATTTTTTCTTTGATGTTTTGCGGTTTGTTACCTAAATCATCCCGCCCCAGTTCAATTTCTGTTTCTTTTTGGGCAAACTCGGCTGGAATTTGGTCTACGCTGACATACTCCACATTGGGACAAGCCGCAACCTGCATCGCTGCATTCTTAGCCAGAGTTTGAAACTCTTCATTCTGCGCTGCTGTCTCAGTTTGGGCGTTCAGTTCAACTAAAACACCCACGCGACCACCAGTGTGAATGTAGCTGTCTACAACACCTTGTTGTCCTTCTGGGAGGGCAAAATTGATAAAGCGACGTACCTGAATATTTTCACCTAGCTGGGCAATGGTTTGCTTGATGAATTGGTCTACAGTTACGCTGGTTTCTTCAATATAGGGTTGAGCCAATAAGGACTCAACACTATCAGCCGTAGTGGCTTGCTGGGCTAAGTTCTTAACTAGAGCCTTAAAAGCTTCGTTACGGGCAACAAAATCGGTTTGGCAGTTAACTTCTATTAGCACACCAACTCGACCACTGGGTTGAATGTAGGTGTCTACTAGGCCTTCTGCCGCAATGCGATCGCTTTTCTTACCGGCCGAAGCAATCCCCTTTTGTCGCAGCCACTCTATACCTTTTTCGATGTCGCCGTCATTTTCTTTCAGCGCTTTTTTGCAGTCCATCATGCCTGCACCAGTTTTTTGGCGTAGCTCTTGGACGAGTTTTGCAGATATTTCCGCCATGTTGCCTCAATTCCTAACTTGACCTTGAGTTGTAATCGCTCACGGATGTTGAGTATTTCTATCTTACTCAGGGCTGGTGAAGAAAAAGCGATGAAGTATGAACTGTGAACAATTGAGTTATGAAGCGTGAGCTGTTTAGTCTCCATACTCAATTGTTTAGCTACTTAAATATGCTTATGCTTTCGCTTCTTCTTCAGAAGTGGAGTCAGCAGCAGACGCTTCAGCGTATTCGCCGTCTTCGTAGTCGTCGTCATACTCTGAACCATCATAATCTTCGTAATCGTCTTCACCTTCGAGCGTACCACCACGACCTTCATAGATCGCATCCGCCAATTTGCCTACGATCAACTTAATTGATCTAATAGCATCATCGTTAGCTGGAATGGGGATATCTACTACATCTGGGTCACAGTTTGTATCTAACATAGACACAATTGGGAGTCCCAGTTTTTGGCATTCTTGAACTGCGTTATATTCCCGACGTTGGTCTACAATCACCACTACATCAGGTACTTTCCGCATATTCTTAATACCGCCCAGGTATTTTTGCAGCTTTGTCATCTCTCGACGCAACATCGAAGCTTCTTTTTTGGGCAGTAAATCTAGTGCGCCGCTTTCTTCCCGGCGTTCCAAATCTTTGAGACGGTCGGCTCTAGTTTTGATGGTAGCCCAGTTGGTGAGCATTCCACCCAACCAACGTTGGTTAATGTAGTGAGAGCCACAACGAGCCGCTTCTTGGGCAATAATTCCAGCTGCTTGGCGCTTAGTACCAACGAAGAGGAATTTTTTACCTTGCTCAGACTGCGATCGCATATAGTTGTAGGCATTATCCATCAACTGGGCAGTCTGTACCAAGTCGATGATATGTACGCCGTTGCGGGAAGTATAAATGTACGGAGACATCTTTGGGTTCCAACGTCGGGTTTGATGCCCGAAATGTACCCCAGACTCCATCATTTGAGCCAATGAAACTACTGGCATATTTTTTGAACTCCTATTCGGGTTAAACCTCCACCCAGTTGTATTTCCACAACAGAAACACCCGAATGACTGGATGTGCGAGATTAGACAACCCTTCTAGTATATCACAATAGATTTACTATTGACCATAAAAATTTGCGTTACATACATATCCTGAATATTCTTATGTGTTTGTACTGTTTTTTAAACTAAAAACTAACACTCTGATATATTTTTGTATTATTTTAATATCATCATAAAAAAATATATTTTCAAGTAATTTTTAAACTAAATGCAATCCCCATCATCCCCAGAAAATGAGCAAAATAGGCTCAATGCGCTCCTAAAATATAATATTCTTGATACGGAGTCTGAACAGGCTTTCGATGATTTAACTGCTTTAGCTGCCTATATATGTGGTACTCCCATTGCTTTAGTCACTCTTATAGATGATAGTAGGCAATGGTTTAAATCGAAAGTTGGCACAGAAGTCACACAAACACCGAGAGAACTGGCATTTTGTGCCTACACTATATGTCAGCCAGAACATTTGCTCATTGTGCCAAATACCTTAAAGGATGAGCGCTTTGCTAATCACCCGTTAGTAATATCCGATCCCAATATTCGATTTTATGCAGGCGCACCCTTAGTTACACCTGATGGCTTTGCTATTGGCTCTTTATGCGTACTTGACCGTATACCAAGGGAATTGAGTTTAGAACAGAAGCAGGCATTAGCAGCCTTGAGTCGTCAAGTAATTAGCCAATTAGAATTGAGAATTAATACAGCTAAATTAAAACAAAATATTAGCCACCTTCAACGAGCAGAAAAAGCTCTACTCAGTAAGAATCAAGGGTTAATTCAAATTGTTAATAAGTTGCGCCAAACTCAAGTACAGCTTATTCTCCGCGAGAAAATGTCTAGCTTGGCTCAAATGGTAGCTGGTATAGCTCACGAAATCAATAATCCCATTAATTTTATTCATGCTAATATCGATTATCTCAAAACTGGTTTACAAGATATTGTTAACTTATTATCTCTTTACCAAAAACACTATCCCCAGCCACATCAGGAAATTCAAGAGCAAGCTGATGCCATAGATATAGATTTTTTGATTCAAGATTTACCAAAACTTTTCGCTTCGATGCTAGGAGGTAGTCAGCGAATCGAAAACATCATTTTGTCTTTACGTAACTTTGCTCGCTTAGATGAATCTGAAAAAAAATTTGTTGATATTCACGAAGGTATAGAAAATGCACTGTTATTTTTACAACATAGATTAAATGCTACAGAAATATATCCGCAAATCAAAATTATTAAAGATTATAGTAATCTGCCACGGATAGAATGCTATCCAGCACAACTCAATCAAACATTTATGAATATTTTAAGTAATGCTATCGATGCTATAGAAGATTTATGGGTAGAAAACACCAAGAATATGAACTCTAACCCTGATCAAATTGATTGCCTTAATTCACAACCAGCAGCACCAAAAATTCGGATTCGTACCGGAATTTCTCCTGAGAATTATGCATTTGTGCGGATTGCTGATAATGGTGTAGGGATTACAGAAGCAGTTCAGAAAAGAATGTTTGATCTATTTTTTACCACTAAAGCTGTAGGTAAAGGTACAGGGTTAGGACTATCAATCATTTATCAAATTGTGGTGAAAAAGCATGGTGGTCATCTCAAATATAAAACACGATTAGGCAAGGGGAGTGAGTTTATTGTTGAAATTCCTCTGAAAAAATAATTACCTGGCTGAATGCATAAAATTTTAGTTAAAAATTAAAACTTTTATTTTTTTAGAATACAAGAGAAAGTCAAGACTCAAGCCCAATTGAATTTTTTTCTATTTAAAATGACCACTTATCAAAAAACATCTGAATTAATTCTTGTGCCTTTGATGCTGTTGTTCCTAAAAACTTCCCTATCTCATAACTAATATCCTTCACCCAATTATGAAATGAATACTGAGATTTTGAAATTATATTTTTTTCATAATTATCCATTTCATTCAGCTTCTGAAGTAACCTATTTCTTAGCAATTGAGTTGTAGATAAAGCATCTTCTACTTCTGATGGATAAAATTGATAACCACAAGAACAATAAAATTTACTATTTGACATATTCCATTTTTCACTACATGATTCACATTTAACAAGTTTTTGATAAGGTTCAACTAATAGTTCTCCTCTTGACAGACAATTTCTGTGATAACTTTTGCCCCAAGCCTTTTGACAATTAGGGCATTTTGGAAACGGAAAACATATCCATTCACTCATAAATTTATATTGTTTGGCTATTTTTGTTTTTTTTAGTTTCTACAAAATAATTTTAATAGGACTTAAGCACAAATTATGGAATAACGTATCGCTAAAGCGTAAGCTCCGCTAACGCGGAGCTTGCGGGAGGCATACCACTCCAGACGCAGAGGACACAGAGGAATAAGGGTTTGAGAGAGTTTGTGCGTAAGTCCTTTTTAAATTTTATGGAAGCTTAAAAGTGCTGTAAATTAGAGATTTATCTTAAACCTGCTTTATACCCTTCTTGCCAACCACCACCAATAGCTCTCACAATATCTCTACCAAATCCAATTACTTCTCCTACAATGTAGCCGAAAAGTCTAGAAATGGAACGAAATAAATCAGAAACAAAAGCTCTTAAACTTGCTTCTGATTTGGCTGCTGTTCTGAGATCAGCATCACTCATAGAGTTGATCTGAGCCATTAATCTAGTTTTAATCTGGTCTATTTCATCACTAGGAATATAAGTTTCATTGGGAACAGTCTTCATTGTGTATCTCCTGATTGTATGGGAAGATTAATTATAAGTTTCGTTCTTTTAAAAGTGCTAAAAAAGCTTCTTTATCACGGGCAATTTTAGCAAATTCTTCTGGCGACATACTGGCAACAATATCGGACATTTTTGATGGTCTGGGTTGTTGATTAATTACTCTTTGCCGTCTTTTTTCCGGAGGTAAGAGTTGAGGATCAACCAATTCCAAGAAATCAGCTAAAGCTTTACGAGATGCAACTACCCATTGTCTTTTTTTCGGTACAGCATCCATCATTGCATCAAATAATTGAGGTAAATTGTACCGTCTGTTAGCTGAATAACCTATAATCGTTCCTTTCCAATTTGGCACTACCTCTCGAATTCTTTTTTTAACATCATGAATTCTACCATTAATGTTGTTTTCTTGTTCTTCACTCGGTAAATTTGCTAAAGGATGCCAATGTGTTTCTCCGGGATATACTAAATCAACTTTATTTAAAGCAATCACCATTCGTTCTAGTAATTTAGGGTTAATAGATTTAAGTTCTACCTCTAAATACTGTTGTACTGAAGCGATCGCTCTATTTTGTGCATCTAAAATCCATAAAGCAACATCAACATCTTTTAAGACTTTCTCGTAAAGAGCAATATGTTCTTTCTGTTTTAAACGATTTTCTCCCAATCCCGGCATATCATAAACGATTAATGCCCCGTTCACCCCCTCAAGTTCATTAAAAGAGACTTCAATTCCTCTTGCTGTTTGAGTACAAGCCTCTGTATGGCTAACTTCCACACCTGCGTTAAATAGTGCATTCACTGTAGAGGATTTTCCTACTCCTGTCTCACCGATAAAAGCAAAACGAGGAGGGGGTTCATTATCTACCTTATCCCCTATCATCTGGTATATTTTCTCAAAATCATCATCAGACATCTTCTGATCACCCAAAAGGTCTTTTGCTAAATCTTGAAGTATGCCTCTTAAATCCATATACTCTAGCTTAGTAAAGCTTTTTGATTACACTTCTGATGATAAACTACCTAACTTATGTAAATATCAATACACTTCCTCAAAAAACCTTGATTTTCTACTCACTCTTGTAAAAAAATATTAATCTAAACCCTCCTAAACACTTGATAATCTAACCCACGACAAGGTTATAATAGCTACAGTCCTTACTCTACATAGTTATTATGACTGTTACAGAAGTGTTACAAGTAGTGGATACACTAGTCTTTAAACACACCGGAAACCACCTTACGGACTTACAAAAAAGTGCTGTTAAAGGTATTTGGCAAAGTCAAACTTATAGTGAAATTGCTGATGAGTTTGGTTATGAAAGTGAAAATTATGTGGGAAATGTTAGTCGTTATTTATATAAAATATTGTCTAAAGAATTAGGTGAAGATATTACTAAATCTAACTTTTGTTGGTCTATAGAAAGAATAGCAAATTCATTTAATCCGCAACTGATTGGAATAGGGATAAAAAACCATATTAATTGGTGTTCCAGTAATACAGATATTCAAGAACCAGAAATTGATGGGGAAGATAAATTTAAACAAAAAACATATTATATAAATCTCAAACAGTCCCCACAAATCATTCATTTTTACGGACGCATCAAAGAACTATCAACCCTCTCTCAATGGGTAGAAAACCCCAAGACACGCTTAATTTCAGTCTTAGGAATTTTAGGTATTGGTAAAAGTACTCTAGTGAGACACCTTATTGATACTCAGGAAATACTATTAGACCATTTTGATGCAATTATCTGGAAAAATATTAAATTAAATAGCTCTTTAAATTCCCTTCTTATAGAAATCCTCATCGAATTAAACGTGAATGAAGAAGATATAAATACTAATAATTTGCTAAGTTTACTCATTAAAATATTTAATCAAAAACGCTGCTTAATTATTCTTGATAACATAGAAGAAATCTTTGCGTCTCAACAATATTCAGGACAATATAAACCTGAGCATCAAGATTATAAAGCCTTTTTGCAAATGATTACAGGAATCGAACACCAAAGTTGTGTGATTTTGATTAGTCAAGAAAAATGCCAAGAGATGGTATCTTTAGATAAAGAACTTTATCCTAGTCATTGTTTAGAATTATCAGGATTAGGTGATGCAGCTACAGAAATATTAAAAAGTCAAGAATTGAAAAATGAAGAAAATTGGTTAGAGTTGATTAATTTATATGAAAGTCATCCAAGATATTTACAGGATATCGGACTGTTAATTAAAGAAATATTTAACTGTGAAGTTTCTGAGTTTCTCAAAGAAAATACTGTGATAGTAAGTGAAGATTTTAAATCTCTGCTCAACTCAATTTTTACGAACTTATCTGATGTCGAAAAAACTATTTTATTCAAAATGGTTGCACAAGAACAACCCATGTCTAGAGATGATATCAAACAATCATTATCACTCTCATCAATGGATATAATTAATGGGTTACAGTCATTAAAAAGACGATTTTTATTAAAGACATTAACAAATGATGAAAAATTATTTGATTTGTCTGCTGTTTTCAGAGAGTATCTAAGAACTTATCATCTGCACTTCTAATTAGAAAATGGAAGTACAACCGCGAGAAATTCAACGTTATATTACACTTGATGGTAGAATTCCTTTTGATGAGTGGTTTAATGATTTGCGTGATCCTAAAGCACAAGATAAAATTTTAGTTAGATTAGAACGCGTGAGACTAGGTAATTTAGGTAACTGTAGCTCGGTTGGAAAAGGAGTATATGAATTCAAAATTGATTATGGACCCGGTTATCGTGTCTATTTTGGTTAACTTGGGACAACTATAGTGCTTCTGTTGTATGGTGGAGATAAAAGTACTCAACAACAAGATATTCGTCAAGCTATAGAATATTGGATATCCTACAGGAGTTAAACAATGCTCAAAAGCTTACCTTACCAAGATTGTTTAATTTCACATCTCAAAGACAAAAATCGTGCAGCAGGTTATATTGAAGCTGTTTTTGAAGAACAAAAACCTGAACCCGAACTACTCAAACTAGCACTCAGCAATGTAGCAGAAGCATTGAGTGAAAAACATCTAACTCCAGAGCAAGGGAAACTACATCGAGACAAGCTAGATGAAATATTATTGCTATCAGGAATTGAACTAATTGCTAATTTAGCAGATTGGCTAAATGTATTAGGTTTAAAACTTACTATAACTGTTGCTACGGCAGATGATAATCAGATTACTCATACTGTTAGCAACAGTGAAGTTAAAGTTTAAGCAACTTTGTGGCAATTTTGACTTCGCTTCCTGGGAAATTGCACCACACACATCTATAACGTAAATTTCGTATGATTTTTTGGAGTTATTTATGTTGCATTTCCCTATAAGCACCATAAACTCCCTTGACGTTGTACCAATTGAGGAAGATTCGGGCAACTTCTAAAGCCAACTGGGGTTTACCTAAATTGATTAACCATTGCAAGAAAGGAGCCATTGTGCGCTCATTCAATGTACCATTAAGTGAGAGAATACCCCACAGTAAACGATGAAACCAAGTCATTTGGATCATCATTTTTACTTCCCCAGTGGGATGCTTTTGATAAAATAAAACTCCCATGCGTCCGCGTTGAATTTCTTGATCAATCAAACGAGGAATTTGTTCTAAGTTAAATGGCGGATGCCAATGATAACCAACTGCTGCTGGACATTTGATCAATTTTAGTCCCAGTTTTTTCAGTCTGACACCTAATTCTAAATCTTCCCAACCATAGAGTTGGAAGCTGGTATCAAACAGTCCAGCTTTCTCTAGCCAATGTTTGGCGATCGCTACATTACCTGTAGCAAAAAAAGCTGCGGAAAAATCGGTGATTTTATAGGGTTCGGCTGTGGGGTGATCGAAATTGCAGGTATTAATTACGGCTCCGTAGGTGAAGAAGCGATCGCTTCCCAGTGTTTCCCCTCCCTGCACAAGTGCATCTGCATGAGCTTGCAGAAAATTCGGCAATACTACCAAATCACTATCAATGAAGATAATTGTGTCTCCCAGTGCCTTGCTAACCCCCAAATTCCGAGCCGCAGCCGGGCCAGCGTGGTCTTGTTGAAACCATCGCACATGAGGAAATTCTTCTTTGTGTGCAGCTAACCATTCTAAGGTGCGATCGCTAGAACCATCATCAACCAGGACGATTTCATAATCAGTCACTGAACTAGACGCACTCAAATCCTGCACCTCCAAAGCCCGGAGGCATTTTTCTAAAATCGGCTGGCGATTATAAGTCGGTATCACAACGCTGAAAAACACAGTCTTACCCAAAACAGTATTACCCATCTCCAGGATAGGACAGTAGGGGACTAAACACTGTTCCTTTCTCTATCATGCGTAAAAAATACGTAATTTTGACATCAAATTTATTTATAAAGTCAAATTAAACAACACATAACCTGATGTTAATACTTATTCCTTAAATTGAAACCGACTGAATAAATGTTGTACGCGTCAGCAGTACTAGCGCAATTTTACTTGTGATCAATTGAACACGAATGAGAATTGCCAAAATATTCAAGATATATGTCAGTGTTTTCTGTCAATATGTAGAGTTTTTTTTTACTAGATTGCACTTGTCATTAAGAAATTAATTGAATAACAACTTTCTGAACTTAAATAAATTGGAGAACACACAATGAAAGGTCGTCTTCATCCCAAGAACGATATAACTATTAACCCATCCGGTAACGAGTCAATTCTTGATGTAATTGGGCGCGTCAGCCTGAAGCGTAGGCGTTTTGTGATGACAGCTGTAGGCACATCAGCCCTAACTGTTTTAGGTGATATGTCCCTCGGTGGTTTTCTCCAAACTGTTTCAGCAGCACCAGTTCCAGCCGGACTCGGATTTGGTGGTATTGGCTTTGAGAGTGTTGAGCCAAATCTGCTCAACCCAGCAACAGGACTATTAGAGAAGGATCTGGTTACTGTTCCCAAAGGTTATACAGCCAGAATCTTATCTGCTTGGGGAGACCCCATCATGCCTGGTGCGCCAGACTGGTTACCAAATGCTTCTCAGGATGCAGCTGCACAAGAAAAGCAAGTGGGGATGAACCATGATGGTATGCACTTCTTCCCTCTCCCAGGACGAAGCTATCTCAGCCGGACAGCAGGATTATCAGTACCTGTAGAAGGTCGTGCATACAATAATCGGGGGCTACTCTGTCTCAACCACGAGTATACCCAAGAAGACTTCCTGCATCCCGACGGTAATGCCGTTATGACAATTGAGAAAGCCCGGAAATCTCAAGCTGCTCACGGTGTGTCTATCCAAGAGATATCCAAAGACAGATTTGGTAATAGCTGGAGTGTTGAGCGCAATTCCCGTTATGGTCGCCGTATCACTGCTAATACAGAAATGCGAGTTTCTGGGCCTGCTGCGGGTGATGCGCTGATGAAATCTAAGAAATTTTCAATTCAACCTTCTGGCTCGGTTGAAATTGGCACTAACGACGGCTATACCGCTTATGGTACAGTCAACAACTGCGCCAACGGCATAACACCTTGGGGTACTTACCTCACCTGTGAAGAGAACTTTCAAAACTACTTTGCCAACCCTAATAACGATGTAGTTGCGACTCCAGGTCTGGAGGACAAAACAGCTGATATCCGCAATGGACAAAAGCGGTATGGTATCTCCAGTGATGGAGACAGTTATCGCTGGCCTGAAGTTGATCCACGCTGGGATGCTTATAAGAATCCCCTGGAAACCCATTTGTTCGGTTGGGTAGTGGAGATTGATCCTTATGATCCCAACAGCAAACCAGTCAAGCGCACCTCAATGGGTCGATTCAGACACGAAAGCGCTCAATATGTTGTTGATGACAACAACGTTTTAGCTTTCTACATGGGTGACGACAACAGAAACGAATATATCTATAAGTTCGTTTGCTCTCGTCAATATAATTCTAAAATTCGTGGTGCTAACCGCGATTTACTTGACCACGGTACTCTGTATGTTGCCAAATTTAATGCTGATGGTACTGGCAATTGGTTGCCTCTAGTCTACGGTCAGGGTGGACTAACTCCAGAGAATGGATTTAATAGCCAAGCTGAAGTGCTGATTAAAACCAGACAGGCGGCGGACAGAGTTGGCGCAACTATGATGGATCGCCCAGAGTGGGTTGGTGTACGTCCCCGGATTGGTGGATTCAATGAAGTTGAAGTCTACTGTACTTTGACCAACAACAATCGTCGCGGCACAGAACCAGTTTCGGTAAATAACCCAGACGGTACAACTGAAGGAGGTACTGCGCGTCCTCCAGTTGATGAGGCTAACCCACGTCCTGACAACGATTATGGTCACGTTATCCGTTGGCGTGAAACAGGACGCAGCGTTACAGCTACTACTTTCGTTTGGGATATCTTTGTTTTAGCTGGCGACAAACAAGACCCCAACCCAATCCGTCGAGGAAATATCAATGGTGACGACTTTGGCGCACCAGATGGTCTGTGGTTCGATTACTACGGTCGTCTCTGGATTCAAACTGATCACGCAGGTGATGGTCAAGATGAGTATGAAAATATTGGTAGTAACTCAATGGTTTGTGCCAACCCTAATGATCCTAGAGAAGTTAAGCTGTTCTTGACCAGTCCCACAAACTCTGAAGTGACTGGTGTAACTACTACACCCGATCACAGAACCATGTTTATCGGCATTCAGCACCCAGGTGATGAGGGAACTGTTGCCAACCCTACCAGCAACAGTAATTGGCCACATAGTCAAGGTTATGGCCCACAAGGTCGCCCTCGTTCTGCAACGGTGGTAATCACCCGTGATGACGGTGGTATTATTGGTGCATAGGTGCGGATTAGTTTAGCGATCGCATAAAGCCTTGACGGACATAGTTGCGTTGACTGCGGAGCGTGTGCTTTGCACTCAGCGCGATCGATTACATCAATTTTCACGTATTTGAACCAAATCTGTCGTAAGGGCGCAAGGCCTTGCGCCCCTACCATGTGGTCTATTTACCTGAAAATACGTGTAACTGTACGTTGTGCTGCGAGACAAAACACCCTAAATTACAAATTTTTAGCATAGTGCCGACTTACTTAACTGTTGTAGATAGCGATGGATAATTTCTACATCAGAGACAATAAGTTGCACTATTTTTTGCAAATTTTTATTCCATAAAATAGAATGTAATCCTTTTAGATAAACAATATTTTTTTTAATTCAAATAACAATATAATTACTGAATTTCTTATTTTAAGGCTAGGTTAAAATTGGTTTAAATATTTATTTAAAAACCGTGATTAAAAATCAAATTTTAATTACTTGACTAAGTAATTTTTTTTAAGTAATATGACTTTGTTAAATAATTTACGCACCATAAGTTTTAACCAAAACTTAATCTAAACTGTGCTGGAATATAATGTTTTTTCACTTGAGATACTGAAGAGTAAGCACGCCTTAAATTCAACAGATTATGTTGAGAAAATTACTTGCGCTAACAGTAACTGAAATAGTGGAATTTACTACAGCACATATTTAAGATGCGTAGATTGCCCACACATTAAACTTTCAATAATAGGAATAGAAGTCGATGAAATTCAATAAAAGAGTAGCGATCGCCTTAGTTGCAATTTCCGCTAGTGTATTTGGTTTCAGTTCTGTAGCCTCTGCTGGTGAAGGTGGTGTGGCTGGATCTGTTGCAGCTACACTTGACACTGATGGTTCAGTAACTGAAATTGCTGCTGCGGGTGCTGTTGGTAAAAATGACGCAGCTGCTACATCTACAGCCCAATTTGGTGTTGTCTCAGCTTCCGCTTTGGGTAGCGCTGGCGTAATCGAATTAATCAGCGATAACGGATTTTTTGTCTACGAAGACGGTGAAAGCGAAAATTTCAGCAATGTCACTCTCAAAGGTAGTGTAGACACTGCTTTAGGAGATAGCCAAGAGAACTCTATTGCTACCTTTACTGAAACCTCCATTGGATCTGTAAAAACTGGATTTTAGTTTTTCAAATTCTTGATCACTTACTTGATTGAGAGTAATTATTAATCTCCTACCCACTCAATGCAAGTGGTGTTTAGCTAATTTATGTCCAAACTCTGCACTTCCCTAACAAGCCGAAATAATGAATAGGGTATCAAGAATAAAGAATCAATATCAGGAGTCATACTGATACTGTCCTCAAATTCTGTCAACCCTAAATATTTGGTCTTTATCTGTTAGAGACACGATTGCCACGTGTCTCTAGCTTATTTTATCAGAAAATAAATCATGACTAAACTAGAACTATTTATGGCAAGATTTTTGTAAATTAAAAATAATAGTCAAATTTTATCAAAAACTACACAAAATAATTAGATATTGCCAGGTGTTAATCACCGTATTTTACAAATGTTTACAATGATTTCGGATCATAAAAACTTCAAGCTGGCATTTGTATTATTATTGAGTTCAGCAACAATATTTTTTTCTAAAACGGCTGGCGCTGAGACATCTGCAAACACATTAGAACTGGACAAACGCTATAGTAATCAAAAATTAGAATTATCCGCAAACCCTGAAAAAAAGCAGATTATTTATATCTCAGAAAACACGTCTGCATTAATTGCCAATGTAGAATCCTTAAGAATTATTTCAGCTTCAGAAAAGGAGTCATCAGCCTTTGGATCTAATTTCATTCCACAAACACAAGTACAACATTTAGCAACAGCTAATGCCAATTTTCCGCCTTGTCTTCTTTACAATTATGGACAAGCAGAATTTCCTAAATTCACAGATTTAGCCCAAACTAATTCTCAAGTTCAGTCTTGTACTCCTAATAGAATTAGTCAAGCTAAACCTAATAAAACACTAGATCTACTAGACCCTCCAGCAGATCCACAACCTAGAGTTGATGAGTTGGATCTTGAGCAAAAATTACCAACAAAAAAAACACCCCCAAAACCAGAGTATATAATTCCCCCTAGACTTGCTAATGAGCAAAAAATCCATCCCCGTACAACTACAATGCCACTAAATGGCATATTAATTAATCATTTAACTAACAGACAATTAAGTGCAGGTTCCAGCTTTAGTAATGACCAAAATACTACTTTTGATATTAACGCAATTATCAAACTGAATGGATTTGTTAAAGAAAATTTGACAACAAATAATATTTTTACTGTAGACCAAATAGCAGAATATTTGCAACTGCAAACGGTCAAAAAAACTAGAGAAGTTGTTGTTGATTTACAAGAACCCCGAACTATGCTGGGTACACAACTGCAATTAAGCATGACAGCTTCATGTAATTTGCTGGGTGGTAATCCAGAGCAAATATGCACATATACTCCTGGGTTAAAATCTGCTGACATAGATTCTGATAGTCTGACACCTACTCGGTTTATTCAAACTGCAAACTTAGGTGATGTAGTAGAAGCAGAAACACTAGCAGCCATTCGCCAACCAGGTTTTCAATCTGGGGCTAACGGACAAGAAATTGGGATAGATTTATATTTACCAAATATAGGGACATCAGTTGGTAATAGTACCGGAAACCAACTATCTATTAACAGAAGAGAAGAAATAGAAAATACACCCGTAGCCATTTATTCTAGAGTGAGGCAGATTGTCAAAGTTAACGACCGTGAAGCTGTAATGGGTCGGACAGTAAGGGGGTTTAGCTTCATTTTAAATGATAATAATACTTTACTGAGGGAGCAACGCGATTTTGTGAGTTTGGACAAAAAACAAGCGATCGCTAATAATC
>NZ_CAWUDG010000038.1:0-24833 GCF_963920885.1 Anabaena sp. CCY 0017
AATCAGGCGATCGCACCTTCCCCAACACCTACAGAATCAACGGTAATTCAACCACAGCGTGAAGATACAGCATCAGTAACTGCTTCATCTGGGAATCAAGATATTGCTTCTCCTACGACACCTACAGAATCAACGGTAATTCAACCACAGCGTGAAGATACACCATCAACCGCTTCCTCTGGTAATCAGGCGATCGCACCTTCCCCAACACCTACAGAATCAACGGTAATTCAACCACAGCGTGAAGATACAGCATCAGTAACTGCTTCATCTGGGAATCAGGCGATCGCATCTCCCAAAACACCTACAGAATCAACGGTAATTCAACCAAAACGTGAAGATACAGCATCAGTAACTGCTTTATCTGGGAATCAGGCGATCGCACCTTCCACAACACCCATAAATCCGTCAACAGAATCAACGGTGATTCAACCAAAACGTGAAGGTACAGCATCAGAAATTGCTTCCTCTGGAAATTCAGAAAACGCACCTTCCACTAAACCGATAAATTCGCCTACTGAATCAACGGTTATCCAACCACAGCGTGAAAGTACAGCATCAGAAATTGCTTCATCTGGGAATCCAGAAGTTACTTCTCCCACTAAACCCATAAATCCGTCAACTGAATCAACGGTGATTCAACCACAGCGTGAAACCAATGATTTGGTTCAAATGTCGGAACTTGATGTTGCTAAATTAGCACATGAAAGTGTCACGCCAAGTCGCAAAGTCGCAAAGGTAAAAAGTGTAGATGCTTCCTCTGCTAATTCCGAAATTGCACCTTCCACTAAACCGATAAATTCGTCTACTGAATCAACGGTAATTCAACCACAGCGTGAAGGTACACCATCAGTAACTGCTTTATCTGGAAATTCAGCAGTTACTTCTCCGACAACACCCATAAATCCGTCAACCGAATCAACGGTTATCCAACCAAAGCTTGAAGGTACAGCATTAGTAACCGCTTCATCTGGGAATTCAGAAAACGTACCTTCTACAACACCTATAAATCCGTCAACCAAATCAACGGTTATCCAACCAAAACGTGAAGGTACATCATCAGAAATTGCTTCATCTGGTAATCAAGATATTGCTTCTCCGACGAAACCTTCAAATTCGCCTACTGAATCAACGGTAATTCAACCAAAACGTGAAGATACACCATCAGCAACTACTTTCTCTGGTAATCAAGATATTGCTTCTCCGACAACACCCATAAATCCGTCAACCGAATCAACGGTGATTCAACCAAAACGTGAAGGTACAGCATCAGCAACTGCTTCCTCTGGGAATTCAGAAAACGCACCTTCCACAACACCCATAAATCCGTCAACTGAATCAACGGTGATTCAACCAAAACGTGAAGATACATCATCAGTAACTGCTTCATCTGGTAATCAAGATATTGCTTCTCCGACAACACCCATAAATTCGCCCACAGAATCAACGGTAATTCAACCAAAGCATGAAGATACACCATCAGCGACTGCTTCATCTGGGAATTCAGAAGTTACTTCTCCGACAACACCCATAAATCCGTCAACTGAATCAACGGTGATTCAACCACAGCGTGAAACCAATGATTTGGTTCAAATGTTGGAGCTTGATGTTGCTAAATTAGAAGATGAAAGTGTCACGCCAAGTCGCAAAGTCGCAAAGGTAGAAAGTGTAGATGCTTCTTCTGGTAATTCCGAAATTGCACCTTCCACAACACCTGTAAATTCACTTACTGAATCAACGGTGATTCAACCAAAGATTGACAATACGCCATCAGTAACCGCTTCATCTGGGAATTCAGAAACTACAGTTATTAATCTTCAACCGGAGAAAGAAAAACCAACTCAAAATCAAAACCCAGAAATTCCTCAATTACCTACAGTTCTGAAAAATATATCTGATTTCAGACCTTTCTCTCAAGCGTCTAATTTGATATCAAGGAGTTTTGCAGATGAAACAGCCGCAATGGATACTTCTACACCGACACCTGTACCTGTGTCTGCTTCTCTACCTCGTCGCATCCAAAAATCGCCGTCTCAAGACATACCAGATTCATGGTCTAGTATATCTGAATTAGTCGGTGAAAAGAAAGTAGCTGATCAACCCATAGTTGTACAACCTCGTATGGACGAGAATCAACGGGATAACGGATTGAAATCTCGCTCAATCCAGAATCAAAAGTTAGCAACAATTAACACTCAAAATTCTAGTTATTCAAATCAATTACTTCAGGCATATAGGACTGATAATGATACTTCCACATCAGTAGAAAACTTAGAGGAGACTAATAATCCAGATACTAATGTATCAGAAGAAAATGAACTTAAAAATCTAGATATTTTAGCAAGAGAAGTCTATAAAATGTTGAAAAATCATTTAGAAATAGAACAAGAACGACGAGGAAAAAAATACTCAGGACGATTACCTTGGTAAAAGTTAAAGTTTAAATAGTTCAGGTTAACGGTATATTAAAACGCATAAAAAAAGCCATGTCAACTCTAGAAAAAGCTAAACTGATTGCTGTCGAAGGAGGCGCACCAGATATAAATTTTATGTTCAACCCTACTCAGTTGAAATTTTCGCGCCAATTAAATCTCAATGCTTCCGAGGGTGCGGTTACTGATAAAGGATTGAATAAAGTCAGCTTTGCTAATCCAGCACCTTGCAAACTGACAATCAGTGATATTATCTTTGATACTTACGAAAGTGGCGGTACTGTTCTCACGCACATCGAAAAGTTTGAAAAAGCCGTTAGCTTCGCAGAATCTGGGCCTGGCGCAAAGAAACGCCCACCAGTTTATATATTTACTTGGGGCAAACAGCAATATCTCAGATGTTTTGTCGAATCCCTGGATTATAGTCTGATCATGTTTCTGGCTGATGGTACACCAGTGCGGGCAAAAGTCAACGTAAGTCTCAAAGAAGTGGATGAATCTTTTTCTCAACCAGGTATGGGCGCTCCTAAAAGTGTAGACCGTCAGGGAGGTGGACGATCTAAGTAAACTGAATTCGACTTTTGGGGAATAGTCCATAATTTAATATTCGTATAGTCTGTGAAAAATTAACCCCTGACAATATGTATGCCTGTCCATTACATACCTGAGCCACTGCTGCAAATCGATGGTGTAGATGCTTCTAAAGATTTACTCAATGATATTCTGCAAATTTCTGTAGAAGAGAGCCTGCACTTACCGGGAATGTTTACCCTAGTAATCAGCAACGATTATTTTCCTGGAATGTCACAGGAAGAAGCTTGGAAACACCAGAGCTTATTTGCAATTGGTAAGAAGATAAAAATCGGCTTTACCTCTAGCACTACACAAAATGCAGACTTTGAAACTCAGGACAGAGGCAATGTATTAGAAGGGGAAATTACAGCTATCGAAACTGAGTTTAATGAAAAATCTCAGGCTCCGATAATTATTCGCGGCTATGATATTTCTCATCGCCTGCATCGAGGGCGTTATAACAGGTCATTTCAAAATATTACTGATAGCGACATTGTTAACCAAATTATCGGTGAGGCGGGTATCGCATCTGGAACAGTTAGTTCTACTAGTATTGTCCATGATTACGTCTTTCAAGAAAATCAGACTAATATGGAATTCTTGCGGGAAAGGTCAGCCCGCTTAGGCTTTGAGCTATATGTTCAAGATGGTAAACTAAATTTCCGCCAACCTAAACAAGACGAAGCGCTGAATCTCAAGTGGTTGGAAGATATGCACAGTTTCCGTGTGCGAGTCACAAGTTCAGAGCAGGTGAGTTCTGTGGAAGTACGGGGTTGGGACTATAGCCAAAAGCGGTCGATAGTATCTACAGCATCAAAGGAGCAGGTAATTACTAAAACAGATAATGCTAAAGGCAGTGAAACCAGCACTAAATTTAGTGTTAAGCCTAAGATGATTGTAGTGGATCAGCCTGTTTTCAGTGCTAATGAAGCTCAAAAAATAGCTCAATCTCTGTGTGATGAACTGGGCGGAGAATTTGTCAGTGCTGATGCTAAAGGTGAAGGAAATCCCCAAATCAGACCAGGACGAGTAGTTAAGCTCACAGAAATGGGTACTTACAGTGGTAGTTACTACGTCACGGAAACTCGCCATTTATTTCATGAAGGTAGGTATATTACAGAGTTTAGTGTCCGGGGCTTGCGCTCTGGAGACTTATTCGCGACATTAACGCCCCAAACACATCTGCAACCAGGACAAACCCTTTTAGTAGGAGTTGTCAGTAATAATAAAGACCCTAAAGGCTGGGGTCGTGTCAGAGTAAAGTTTCCTACCCTAACTGAGGAGCATGAAAGCAATTGGGCGAGAGTTGTGAGTGCAGGAGCAGGCCCTAATAGGGGGTTTGACTGTTTACCTGAAGTTAATGATGAGGTCTTAGTCGCCTTTGAACATGGTGATATCCATCGCCCTTATGTCCTTGGTGGTGTGTGGAATGGCAAAGACGCGCCATCGGAAAAAGTGGATGATAGCGTTGTTGGTGGTAAAGTACGCCTACGGACATTTAAAACCCGTGTGGGACATAAATTACAGTTTGTAGAAGAAGATAAAGGCACTAAAAAAGGTGCTTATCTCCAAACTACAGACGGTCACAATTTACGCATGAATGACAGCGATAAGTTTGCTGAATTAGAAACTACTGGTGGTCATAAGTTTCGCTGTGATGATAGCAATAAAACTATTAGTTTAACTTCAACAGGTGATATTACAGTTAAATCTGGGACAACTGGAACAGCTAATAAAATTAGTGTCAATGGTGCTGAAATTGCGTTGACTGCTACTCAAAAAATCACCTTAACTGTTGGTTCTAGTAGTATAGAAGTAACTCCCAGTGGTATTACTATTAAAACTGGTGGAACATTGAGCGTGCAAGCTGGCAGTTCAATTAGTGTGCAAGCTAGTTCTTCCTTGAGTGCTACTTCTGGTGGTTCATTGTCAACTAGTTCCGGGGCTACGACTAGCATTAATGCGGCTGCTTCCGTGGGAATTGCCTCACCGATGATTAGATTGAATTAATTATTAATAATTGTTCAAAAATCAGTATCATTTAATCAAAGAAAATTCAATTTTTTTACTCAAAACGCAGCACTTTTTATTATGTTTCTAGCCGCACGACTTACTGACTTAACTGTTACAGGCGATCCAATTACAGGCCCTGGAATGCCGAATGTATTGATTATGGGATTACCTGCTGCTTGCGTTGGAGATTTAGTCGCTGGTCCAGTGGTAACAGGAAGTATTGTCATGGGTTCTTTTACTGTCTTTATTGGTGGACGACCAGCTGCACGTGTAACTTCTCAGGTGGTTGGAGCTAATACAGTCACAGGTGTACCATTAACTACAGTGGTGGGAGTAGGTGCGCCAACTGTTTTAATTGGTGGTTAAATTACTTAAAGGATGTATTACTCTGTGTTATCCCAAAGTTCTCCAAGCGATCGCTCCAAGCTCGACTTTTGGCGAATGGTATTGGTATTCCAGATGGGCGTAAAGTAGCGTAGACAATCATTGTCTTGCTGCTAGACATCGCTGGTAAAACTTAACTTGCTATGTTAGAACTCAATCAAAATCAGCAGAGTGACCACCTGGGTACAGGTTGGTCTTTTCCGCTACGAGTAAATGTACAAGGCAGTCTGCAACTTAGTACAACAAAACGGAATATTGAAGAATCGATCATCCTAATTCTCCGCACAGATTTGGGTGAGCGAGTGTATCGGCCTAATTTTGGTTCAAGGTTGTCTGAGTTGACCTTTGCGCCAATGAATACCCATACTTTACTGTTGTTGCGCCTATATGTTCAAGAAGCTTTGGAAATGTGGGAACCGCGCATTGTTGTAGATGCAGTCAGTGCAGATCCTGACCCACTAAGAGGTCGGGTAGATATTGAAATTGAGTATCACCCTAAAGCTACTCACGAATCGAGAAGTTTAGTCTTTCCTTTTTATCTCAACGGTATAGAACGAGAAGAATGAAGAGTGCTGAGGAAAGTGCTGAGTGCTGAGTAAAAAGTTTGCCCACCAGGGGCAGAGTATTTATTAAGTGAGAACTTACTGAGTACTTTCTAGTTTACTCAATACTCCATACTCAATACTCCGTACTCAATACTCCGTACTCAATACTTCTTACTCAGCACTCAATACTTCTTACTCAGCACTCAGCACTTAATAAAACCGTGGAATTTGATTTTTTACCGAAATTACCGAAACCTGATCTAGACGATCGCACTTTCAAAGATTTAGTAGATGAGTGTATTCTCAGGATTCCTCGCTACTGTCCTGAATGGACAAATTACAACCCTAGCGATCCGGGAATCACACTCATAGAGCTATTTGCTTGGTTAACTGACCAAATGCTGTTGCGGTTTAACCAAGTACCGACGCGGAATTATATTACTTTTTTAGAGATGCTGGGGGTACGGTTACAAGCACCGACTCCAGCAGTGGTAGATATTACTTTTTATTTGAGTGCGGCTTTACCTAATACCTACACCATACCGATGGGGGTAGAACTGGCAACAATCCGAACCGAAAATGAAGAAGCGATCACCTTCACTACAGATCGTCCTTTGGTGATTGATGAACCCCAAATTCGCCATTTTCTTACTTCGCCTACGACAGAGGACACACCAGCCAGCTTACGCGATCGCTTTACCAACTTCTGGACTATTCGCCCTGACGGCGATTGGTACGGTAGGGAATTAGGATTTTTTGAAGAGCAACCCCAACCAGGAAACAGCTTTTATGTAGTTATTGATGAACAATCTCAGTGTGAAGGTAATGTTTTAGCACTGCAAATCAAAGGCGAGTCTGCCACAGCTACAGGTATTAATCCCGATGCACCCCCCCGGCGCTGGGAAGCTTGGAATGGTCTGGAATGGGTTTCGGTACTGCTGCAAGAATCTGACGACAGTACCAAAGGCTTCAGCTTTAGTGAATTAGCTGCTCAAGGTATCAACCCCCTCCAAGGTGCTGATGTAGTCCTACATTTGCCCCAATCTTGGCCTGTAACTACTTTTACTGCATTCCGAGGACGCTGGTTACGTTGCACTCACAACTCACCACAACCCAATCAGCCAGGATATAGCAGTTCTCCCCGGATGGTGGGTTTATCTATTAGAGCCATTGGCGGTACTGTCGGCGCTAGTCAGAGCGAATTTGTTCACAATGAAATTGTCGGCGAAAGCGACGGTACACCGGGACAGACTTTTCAATTACAGGGAATTCCTGTATTGAATCGTCGAGAAGATGAATATTTGCTGATTACAGCACCGGGAGGAATGCCCCTAAGATGGCAAGAAGTTTCAGATTTTGCCAATTCTGGTTCCCAGGATCTACACTACACTATTGATTCTCGTACAGGTACAATCCAGTTTGGCCCACTGATTCGAGAACCTGCTCAACTGCAACAGCAAACTCAAAGACGAGAATTTGCCCAAACAGGAATACAGCAGAGTATGTTGCAAAATCCGGTACTCATGAATGAGTTAGAGCGTCAATATGGTGCTGTACCACAGCGAGGCTCGGTGATTCGCATGATTGCATACCGCACAGGTGGCGGACGTAAAGGCAATGTACAGAAGGGAACAATCATTGTATCAAAAACGGCTGTTCCCTATGTTGCTGGATTAGTTAACCATACCTCAGCCGTCAACGGATCTGATGCCGAATCATTAGAAGATGCAGTGATCAGAGTTCCGGCTATGCTTCGTACTCGCGATCGCGCCGTCACCCCAGAAGACTTTGAAGTACTGACTCTACAGGCTGGAAGTGGCGCAGTTACCCGTGTGCGCTGTTTACAAGCCACATCTAAAGCCGATGCTGGGACAGTTCGGTTGTTAGTTATACCCAATGCCAATACCGATGCGATCGCTCGTGGTGAAGGTATGGGGCCAGAAATATGGGCGCTTAATCCCCAATTACGCAACCAAATAATGGCTTACTTAGATGAGAGGAGGTTATTAGGAGTACAAGTTAAGCTACAAGCACCTGAATATGTGGGTGTAACCGTGCAAACAGAAGTAGCATTAGAGCCAGAATACAACAACCCTACAGCCCAACAAGACATTCTTTGGAAATTGCGAATCGCCCTCTACCGCTTTCTCAACCCCATTACTGGCGGCAATGATGGCAAAGGCTGGCCGTTTGGCCGACCTGTGTATCCTTCCGATATTGTCAATTTATTCCAACAATTTGCAGGGGTGCGTTATCTGGGTGTAGTACAGTTATTTGAATTACGATATACCGGACAAAACTGGGTGAGAATATTACCTCAAAATCAAGTTATTGATCCGGGTTCTCTCGGACTCATTTGTTCATGGAATGATCCGCGCCTGCGTTCAGGTCATGTTGTTAATCTTATACAGTGAGTGCTTTTATGACTAGTCAAGTTCTGCACCTCCAACTTACTTCTATGCAGTTGCTCGATGCGATTCAGCCATCAGCGATAGGTAAAGGTGCGGCGGATATTCGGCAATCAGCACTCAGTACACAACAATCAGCAATTAGTACATCACAATCGGCACGGGCTGGTTGTGATGTCGTGATTTATCCCCAGGAACCCAGCGAAATTGTTTTGCAATTGGAAAATTTGGGCAGTCGGAATCTGCGCTTAAATGTTCAAATTGAGGGCAACTTTCCCTCAGAATGGTGTCGTATCGGTATGGAAGGCTATGATTTAGCTCCGCGATCGCGCATGGATGCTTTGCTATACTTCCAAATTCCCGCAGATTTTTTTGAAAATCAAGGGTCTTTGGGATTAGGGCAATCGTTGGTGCTGGATTTTCATGGTCTAATTTATGTTTATTACACAGAAGAAGATACAGGCAGACAACTAGTTGAAACCTCTGGTATAAATTTATATATTCGTCCCCGTAGTTTATATTTAGATTTTTTACCTGTACTTTATCGAGAAGTAGATTTTATTGGTCGCTTCTTAAAAATATTTGAGCAGGCTTTTGAACCCGCAGTTCAAACAATGGATGCGCTTTGGGCTTACCTAGACCCAATGACTGCACCGGAAGCACTACTGCCTTTTCTCGCGCATTGGGTAGCTTGGCCAGTCGATAGCCGTTGGACTTTGGCGCGACAACGTTATTTGATTCGCTCGGCTGTAGAACTTTATCGCTGGAGGGGAACACGTAAAGGTTTACGTTTATACATACATCTTTATACAGATTTGCCCTTAGATGATCAGATAATCAGAGAAAGAGATAAACACATTTGTATTGAAGAAATCCTCGGTCAAGGTTTCGTTCTGGGCAAAGCACATCTAGGACAAGATGCCATGATCGGCGGTGGTCGTCCGTATCATTTTATTGTCCGCTTACGTCCTGATATCCCAGGTCAAGTAAATGAAGAATTGGTACGCCATATCATTGAACAACAAAAACCCGCCTTCTGCACATACGAACTTTATATTGAAGAGTCATTAGTCATTAGTCATTAGTCATTGGGAAGTTACCGTCTTCCCCCCCTGCACCCTGCACCCCTGCCTCTTTCTTGTCCCTAATTCCTAAGAGAACGCCTATGTTTCCCCCACCCCAAATTCAATCTTTAGAACGTTTACAAATTCAAGATGGATTGTTGATTAATGCTGAACGTTGGCAGCGATCGCATGAATACCATCGTCAGCGCCAAAATATTCATTATCAATCACTGAATCAGCCGGGAATTGTTTGCGGTTTGGGTGTGAGTTTGATTTCTGCACCCCAAAATGTTCCCTCCCAATATAACGATCAGCGCTGGTTGCAGATTAGCCCAGGTATAGCTATTGATTTAGTTGGTAATCCGATTATTGTTTCTCAACCTATAGACTTTTACGTAGCGGCTGATATTCGCGGAGAACAACCCCGCTTAATTTACATAGTATTAAGTTATGTAGACCCAGACGCTTTACAACGCAAACAAGTAAACGAATTTGAAGCTGAAAGTTTTCGGATTGATGAAAATACCACACCTCCAGAAGCACTAGAGGTGGAATTGTGCCGGATTTTATTACAACCGGGATTAGTCAGTATCAAACATCCTCAAGATGTTTTTTATCCAGGTTTAAATAGTTTGGACTTCCGCTATCGAAAAATAGCGCGATCGCGTCCTAGTAATCTTGTCCGTGTTGCTCATCTGGAAACTACCCAGCCAGAAAATCCGCACAGTTTTGCTAATCTCTCTTATTTACTGCAATCTACCGCCCATCTCACCAGTACATTACAAGGAGATGAACAAATTGCTCGGCTAGCTTTTCCTCTCCAAGATCCTAGCAGTGCGATCGCCTATGACTTGTTATTTACTACAGGTCATCAACCAATAACCCTAAATAGCCAAGAATTAACCGACATCAAAAGCTATTTAGATGCAGGCGGAGTGCTGCTAATTGAATCCCCCACTGATGCTGTAGACCGACTAGATAGCATTTTGGAACTTACGGAAAAATTAGACACTCCTTTAGAGGATATGCGAAGATTAGACCGCAATCATCCCATGCGGACGCAACCTTTCTTATTTGCAGCCTTCCCCACCCTGAGCCAAAAGCCTATGCAAATCTTAATTGCAGGTGGCATTATCTTAGTTATTGGCGAATTATCAGCCGCTTGGGGATTAGATGAAAATCTCGCCTTACCACGCGAAACAATTCGCACGGCACAGGAATTAGGAATTAATATTTTACATTTCGCTTGGGCTAGGCGACAAATGACTCAGTTACAAAAACAGACTATAGTGACTGCACCCACGCCAGCCGCACCAGAAAAACCTGACGCATTAAGAAACCTCTTTAATAAATTAGAATAATAACTTCCTAATTCCTCTTTCCTTTGTATAGACGAAATTCATTGCATCACTCCCTACTCCCCACTCCCTTATGGCAGTATCACTAATTCATACCAATGTTTCGGCAAAAGTCCTTAACTTTACACCAGGTGGTTCACCCGCATCTTTTGAAGTAAGTGTTGTGAATGAAAGCAATCAATTTGCTTCTTTTGAATTGCAAATTATCGCCGCAGGTAGTAGCTCAAACTGGAGTGATAATTGGTATAGTATTTCTCCAGCAGTTAGTGCCAAAAAACCACCTGGAGATATTACAAACTTTCATGTGAGTATTACCGATACCCCTATTCCTGGGTTTGTCGGCAAAATGAATATTATCGTCCGCATCTTCTCATTAGAATTAGGGGAAGATAGAAAACTTTTGCGTCTGATTGTAGAACAGGGTACAGGTTTTGTACCCATGAATGTTGACCTACCTATACGAGAATTTTCGGCTCAACCAGAAACACTAATTGAAATTCCAGTCCGGGTAACTAATTCTAGTCAAACTTCTGCTCATGTGTCCCTACGCTTTTGTGGAGTAGAACCGCAATGGCTGCTTGATGGTACTGAACGATTACTGCAAATTGCGCCGGGAGAAAAAGCAGAAACCTCCTTTTTATGCCAACTACCAGTTCCTGAAAAAGTTGATAGCAAAGTATATCCTTTCACTATTGAAGCTACCCATAAGAACAGTTTGCCATCCATAAGTCCTCCAGGGTTAATTAAAGTGCTACCGGGGGGATTTCTGGATTTTCAATGCATTCCCGAAAAGCAACATATACCTGCATCTCGCCGTTGGTTTCCTCAGTGGCGAACTAACTCAACTACATATCTCATTGAGTGTCAGAACGCTAGCAATCTCAACGAGCAAGTACACATCGAGATGAAAAAAGGTGAGGAAGAACAGAGGAAATGTTTTTGGCAAATCTTACCGGAAGTAATAGAAATAAAACCAGGTAAAATAGAGCAATTTGAAATATTAGTAAGTAAGCGGCGACGGTGGTTTGGTTTAGCTGAAAAACTATCATTTATAGTTAAAGCTGTTGTCTCAGATCAGCGAATAAATGTCAATAACGAAAACCAATTTCTGAAACTCACAATTCATCCAGTTCTGCATCCGTGGTTACAGTTAATCTTATTAATTTTACTGCTAGGTTTACTCTGGGCTATGTCATGGCTCAATCCTAATAACCCTTTTTTCGGACATCAACGGCCTGTCAATTCTGTGCAGTTTAATGGAGTTGGTGGCAAAGCTATTAGTGGTTCTCAAGACCAAGGGATCATTAGATGGCACGTTCCTGGGTTCGCCAATCCTCTAATCAACCAATATGATCTCAGATTGGCGAAGGATGCGGGTAAATCAGTACGTGTTGTTCGCTATAAACCTGTAGATAATGATGTGGTTGCAGCAGGTTTAGAAAATGGAGAAATCCAAATTTGGAATGTAATTGGTGGTACTAATCAACCCAAAGCTACTTTGACTCTGAATAAAGATGATCGAATTTTTGGTTTGGAATTTAGCCAAAGTTCACGCTCTTTATTTAGCGGTCATGGTAGTGGGTTGGTTTTACAGTGGGATATAAATAATGTTCTTTTACGTAGTGCTACTGGTGGCAAATCAAATATCAAAATCGAGCAACCTTTAAGCCGTAAACAAGTTAATTTTGCTATTTCTGATTTAACCTTAATTGGGCAAGAACGGCAAAATTTATTAATCGGAGGTCGGTACAATAATTTAGTAATGTGGAACCGAGGGCAAGATAGTTTAATCCCAATAAAATATAATCCGCCTGGTAGTCAAAATGATTATATTACTAGCTTAGATAGTGCTGAACATCGAAGCAATCGGCTGGTTACGTCTGATACAAATGGGCAAATTACTGTGTGGAATACGGAGTCATGTGTGGCAAACAATAATGGTCAATGTGAGGTTGTTGACAGATGGTCTAATGGTCATGGTGGTCAGGCGGTGCGCTCGGTTTCTATTAGTAATGATGGTTGTTATATAGCTAGTGGTGGAGATGATAATCGTGTCATGCTGTGGCCATTAACTACGGCAGGTAAACGAGCTGATATGAATGGGAGGGTAGTCCGTTCTGCTTCGCAAAAATTTAATAGTGTAGATATTAAGCTAGTTAAGCAACGTATCCTGATAATTAGTGGTAATGATAACCGACAAGTGAGGGTAGATATTCAGCAGCCAGATAAAAGTGGGCAGTGCCAAGATTAATTTTTGGATGTATTTGGGTACAGTTAAATAAGTTTTAAATTTTTTTAACCAACCGCTCCAGACGCAGAGGACACAGAGATTTAATTTCAAATTTTTTTCAAATTTTTTACGGAGAGATGAGCATGACTACCACAAATGCAAAATCTGGTTTGAGTATGGTAGAGGTGCTAATGCTGCCGCCTCAACAGCGCAAACTTGTACAGTGGATGATGAAGCGATCGCATGAAGGGGTCACTTTAACAGAAGCATCATTCAAAATCGACTTGAATCAACAAGCTACTTTAGATTTATTGGATGAGTTAGTTGATCAAGGTTTCGTACAAGAAATCTTAACATCTGATGATGATGAGGTGAAATACCAGATTAATCTGGTGGCGAAACGAGGCATTCAACAGCAAAATCTCTCCAAAACTTTAGCCCCTGGTAATCCTCTGGCGATCATTTTCAATCCTTCTGCTGATTATGCGGTACAAGCAGGCTCTCGGTTTGAAATCTCGGTGACGGTTTCTAATAAAGGTGCAGAAAGCGCATTAATTGATGTTTTTATTGATGATTTATCACCTCAACTAACTCAATGGTGTGATGCACCCCGGCAGAGGTTGGCATTAAGCCCTGAGTCAATGGGTGAAATCTTTTTTCAGTTTCAAGTACCGATAACGGCGATTCCTAGCACTTACAACTACATGATAGTTGTGGATGCACCAGACCATTACCCAGAAGATACACCCATTCGTCATCAGTCACAACTTCAGGTTTTACCGGCAATTGAAACTGTTGTTAAAGTTAGTGACCCGACATTTTCACTTTTACCACTGACCAGTTCGCGATCGCCTGCGCCAATTCCCCCTGGTGGTATTCTTCAAGTCAGCGTCAATGTTCACAACCGTTCTAATCGAGTAGACCGTTTTCGGTTAAGTTGTCTAGATTTTGACGAAAGTTGGTTTAGTGTCCATTATCCAGAAGGTTTACAAACCGTAGGATTAATCATCCCTAACATGGGATTAAATTTGAACCCTGGCGAGAAGGGTGAAATTACATTGTTATTAAATCCGCCTTTAAATGCAATTGCTGGTCTCTACTATCCCACCATTCAGTTGTACTCGGCTAATAATCCAGATTTGGCACTGTTAGATGTCATCTATCTGGAAATTTTGCCATCTTACCAACTGCTTACCGAACTGATGACCGTTGTTGGTAGAGTTAGACGCAAAGGTGGAGTATTTGAAGTCAAGTTTACCAATTTGGGTAACACTTCACGAGAAATTATTTGTCGGACGATTGCGGCTGATGAAGATAAGTCCTGTACTTATGCAATCTCTTCTGAAAGGTTGCGCCTGATACCAGGAGAACAAGTACAGACACAAGTAACGGTGACACCCGCAAAATGGTGGCATCGTCCTCTATTCGGTTCGGGGCGTTTGGTTAACTTTCGCATTGAATTAGAAGACCAACAACAATTACCTCTGCCCTATAATTCACTACCAGGAACTTTAGTTTGGGAACCTCGCCCTTGGTGGCAGTTTCTTTTAGTCTTATTATTAGGTTTGGGAACTTTAGCTGCGATCGCATTTTTAATCTGGTGGCTATTACGACCGCCAGCACCGCCAAAAATTCGCCAATTTAATTCCCCCGATACTACATATAAACAAGCTAATAATGATTTCATTCGCCTAAGTTGGGAAATTAACAATCCCAGAACATTGCGAACTCTATCCTTAACTGGTTTATTTGCCGACGGTACAACAGCAGTCCCACCCATTGTTTATCAATTCAATGGCAAAATCCCCAATGAACTGCAACAATTCTGTCAAATGGGGGCAGTTTTAACTTGTGCAAATGTGCCGACAGATGCCCGCAAACCTGGAAGTTATAATTTTGAACTGCAAGCTTTTAGTCGTAGGAATCCTGACAGGGCAGCAGATGTGGTGAAAACAAACACCATCCAAATTACTCCCATTCCTCCTCTCCCACAACCCGAAATTGTCGAATTTTTCTCTACCAAATCTATTTACCAACAAGTTGCAGATAGTTCTTCTGATATACCTTATATAGTCCCCTGTACTAACACAGGCAGAATCGATGCCCGCACTAGCCTAGAACCTATTTGTTTGAATTGGAAAGTGAATAACTTAAACCAAATTAAAGAGTTAGCTTTAATTGGACGATCCTCTGAAGGCATCGTTACAACTCCTCTCAAACGTTATGATTTTAGCAAGGATATTTCTTCAGAATTAACGCCTAAATGTACTAAAGCAAAAAATCAACTTAATTGTAGCAATGTCCTGGTGCAAAATCCTGGGTCGGGAAACTATATTTTTGAACTTCAAGTAATTTCTAAAACTGAGTCAGAACAACCAATTGCATCTAAAAAAACAGATGTGATTCAAGTCCAATTTTTACCTAGTAAAATTTTACAATTTCAAGTTGATAATCAAGAAAGAACTAAATATCCAATTTTACTGAATCCTCAACAATCTAGCCAATCTATTAATTTATCTTGGCAAGTAGAAGGAAGTCCAAATATGAAAGTTGAACTGCTACCAGTACCGGGGAATGTTACACCAGCAGGTGCTATAGCATACCCTATTAGTCAGCAACCTGGTAGCGAAACTATTACTTTGCAAGTCACTAACCCAGCAGGTGAAATTATTAGCCGTTCTGTGATTATTGAAACTCTTCTTCCACCTGTTCCACCAGCAGGAGTTAATCAAATACCTGAATTACCAGGAGTTATGATACCAAGCTCTGGTCAACCTCCTGTCAGCCCAGCACCAACATCACCTACACCGACAGGTTCTCCGTCTTCTCCTTCCTCACCTTCTTCTAGTTCTCCTTCGACTCCTCAGCCTGGTTCTCCCACTCCTTCCCAACCCGGAAAACTTTCGCCTTTAGAATTACCTCCAGGTTTTGATTAATATCGTTTGTTTATACAGTGGGTGGAAGAATTTTATGAGGAACGAACCACATTCGCGCAGCGTATGCCCCCAGGGCTTTAGGACGCAAAGTACACAAAGGAAAGAAGGAAAGAAGAAAGGAAAGTTTTCTTTGGGAATGGTGATTAAAAACTAAATTTTCTCTTAATTAAAATTTTTATGTTGAAAACTCAAAAGTTGCAGTTTGTTCGGTTTAAAAAGTTATCTTTGTTACTGGTTTTAACTGTCGCCTGGCTGTCCCCTAATAGTTTTTTCATTTTACCAGCTATATCTGCATCACATCGAAGTGTCGCGGATCGTCAGTATCGGGCTGGTTTATTGTTAAAATTGGGCAATCGACAATTAACTACGGGACAATTTGCGGCAGCTTTAGCGACTTTGCAGGAGTCAATGCAGATTTATCTAGAAATAGGCGATCGCACTGGGGAAGCTAATAGTTTATTTCAATTAGGTGAAACTTATTTTAGCCTCGGAAACTATCAACGGGCAATTACTTTATATCAAACAAGTTTACGAATTATGCAGGATTTGGGTAATCAGCCCCGTCAAGCCCAAATTTTAGAACATCTCAGTAATGCTTATATTCAGGTTGGTGATCAGCAGTTAGCTGAAGAATTTAAAACCCGTGCTGTAGAACTCAGAAGAGAAATTGGTAATCCTGAACAAGCCACTACATTTTTAAGTAATGTTGGTTTTGAACATAAAACAGCAGGTGAATATCAACAGGCGATCGCCTTTCATGCACAGCAGCTAGAAATGGCTCAAAAAACTAAAAATCGCCCACAACAAGTATATGCTTTCCAAAATCTCGCTAGCACTCATCGCAAATTAAAACAATTTACCCAGGCGATTGTTTTTTACCAGCAAGGATTAACAATTGCTAACCAATTAGATGATGCGGCTTTGTCCAGTATTATTTTAAACCAGTTAGCTGAAACTTATGTATTACAGGGAGATTTCCCGCAGGCGATCGCTTTCTATCAGCAACAGCTAGAACTAGCCGAAAAACCCAATTATCCTATTAGCAAAGCTGATTTAATTAAACAGTTAGGACAAACTTATATTGCATCAGGAGATTACGAACAAGCACTGTCAATTTATAATCAACAATTGCAATCAGCCACCAATAAGTTTACAGAGGGAACGGCTTTAAATAATCTTGCATTTGTCAACTTCAAATCTGGCAATTTAACTGAGGCTGAGAACACTTTAAACAAGAGTATCAAACTTTGGCAAACCCTACGTTCTGATTTGAAAAATACAGAAAATTTTGCGCCAGAACAAGCAAATACATACCTTCTACTACAACAAGTCCTGATCGCCCAAGCGAAACCGGAAGCAGCTTTAGAAGTAGCTGAAGCAGGAAGCATGATGGCATTTTTAAACTTGCTGGGAATGCGTTTAGATTCCGAGTCAGCCGGGACTAATTTAAAAGTTGCTCCGAAACAAGTTAAGCCACCCACAATTAAAGATATTCAAGCAATCGCTCAACAGCGTCAAGCTACTTTAGTTAAATACGCAATTTTTCCCGATAATCAACTTTATGTTTGGGTAATTCAACCCACAGGGAAAATTACATTTCGGCAAATTGATCCGAAATCAGAAAATACAATTTCTCCTATTAATTCTATAGCAGAAGTGATTGCTAATATTCCTGGTAGTTTGGGTTTACCAAACCAAGAAACAGCAACGAAAACCGATGCTAAACCATTACTACAGCTAAATCAGCTATTAATCAAACCTATTGCCGATTTGTTACCGAGTAATCCTACAGAACCGGTAATTTTTATTCCCCAAGATGAATTATGGTTTATTCCTTTCGCAGCTTTGGTGGATATTTATGGCGAATACTTGATTGAAAAACACACAATTTCCACAATCCCAGCCATTCACACTCTTCAGTTAACTAGAGAAGTCAGAAACAGAACTGGCGGGAGTAAAGTTGTGGTAGTGGGTAATCCGATTATGCCCAAAATTGCCAGAACAATTAATGAGACACCGCAACCATTACCACCATTAGTCAATGCAGAACAAGAAGCTTTAGAAGTTGCTGATTTCTTCAAAACTACAGCTTTAATTGGTAATCAAGCCACGAAGGCAGAAATTGTATCTTTGTTACCAAATGCTAAAACAATTCATCTAGCTACCTATGGGGTTTTAGATGATATTAATAGACAAGGTATACCAGGGGCGATCGCACTAGCTAGCGCTGGTGATGCTAACGGACTCCTCACAGCCAGCGAAATTCTCAATTTATACACCCAACCCAAAGGAAAACGTTTACGGGCTAATTTAGCCTTTCTCAGTGCTGGTGAAACTGGGATTGGTAGCAAGGGTAATGGTGTCCTCGGTTTATCCCTGGCGTTGATTCATGCTGGTGTTCCTAGTGTAATCATCTCCCAATGGGCAGCAGTCGATACCCCTACATCTGCTTTCACTACTGAATTTTATCGTCAGTTAAAACAGAACTCCAATAAAGCCCAAGCCTTGCGTAATACTATTTTGACAACGATGAAGCAATACCCTAATCCCAGAGATTGGGCAGGATTTAGTTTAATTGGTGAAGCACGATGAAAATTTTAAAAGTATAAAAATTGCAGCAAAAAAGTCAGCAACATGGTTAAATATTATCCATATAGAAGATTTATCACTGGGTAAAATTCGTATTAACAAATACACCAGGATACACAGACAAAAACACGTATACGCAAGGCGACTTCTCAAAGAGTAGTAGCTTTTTGCATGGTACACAGATAAATTTGTGCTTTCGCAGATTAGTAAACGCTATAGGTCGAAATTGACAATGCAAAATTTCATCAATAATCGATTTTTTATTTTATTTTCTAATTACGTTGTGATTACGGTAGTATTTCTGTTAACTCTGCCAACAATGGCACAATCCCCAAACCCAGGAGGCGAAAGAAATTTAGACCGTTTTCCTCAACCTGGGACAATTCCAGAACCTCTACCACCATTAGATGAACCATTTTTATCGCCAACTCCTACCCCAGAGGCTTTACCTACAGAACCTTCTGAAAGTCTTCGGGTAGAAAAAATTCAAGTCACAGGGAGTACAGTTTTTACCTCTGAAACCCTGAATACCATCACTAATCCCGTGGAAGGGCGTTCTGTGACTTTGGCAGAATTAAGAGAAGTTGCGAATGCGATCACCCAACTTTACCTTGACCGTGGCTACATCACTTCCAGAGCGATTTTAGTAGACCAAAAAATCATCGATGGTGTTGTGGAAATTCGGGTCATTGAAGGTAGCATTGAAAAAATAGAAATTGAAGGGACTGAACGTTTAAATCCTGAATATGTGCGATCGCGTGTCGCTTTAGGTGTAGACACACCTTTAGACACAGCCAAATTAGAAGACCAATTAAGGCTAGTCCAAACTGACCCGCTACTGTCAAATATAGAAGCTAGTTTACGTCCTGGCACTGGTACTGGTCAAAGTATTCTGGTGCTGCGTGCCAAGGAAGCTGATGCTTTTAGTGCAGTTTTTAGTGTTGATAATTACTCCCCACCTAGCATCGGTTCAGAAAGATTGGGTGTTAGCGCTACCTATCGCAACCTGACAGGAATTGGTGACGAAATCGCGGCATCTTATTATCGCACATTGCAGGGAGGCTCGAATATTTATGATCTGAATTATCGAGTCCCTTTAAATGCGATGAATGGCGCTTTACAACTACGAACCTCAATTAATAATAATCGCATTATCCAGGGCAATGATATCATTAGGGGTTTTGATATTAGTGGGGAATCTCAACTGTATGAAATTAGTTATAGACAGCCACTAGTGCGATCGCTGCGGGAAGAATTTGCTTTATCTTTAGCCTTTACTGCCCAGAATGGTCAAACTTTTACCTTTGCTGGACCGACACCCTTTGGTTTAGGCCCCGATGATCAAGGTAATAGCCGTACCCGTGTGCTTAAGTTTGGACAAGATTATGTCCTTCGGGATGTTCAAGGTGCTTGGGCATTGCGATCGCTCTTTAGTTTAGGTGTTGGTGTATTCGATGCTACTATTAATGATAGTCCTATCCCTGATGGACGCTTTTTTAGTTGGTTTGGACAAATCCAGCGAGTGCAACGCTTAAGTGCAAATAATTTATTAATTGCCCAAGCTGAAATTCAACTAACACCGAATCCTTTATTACCTTCCCAGCAATTTGTAGTTGGCGGTGGTCAATCAGTTCGCGGCTATCGGCAAAATGCTCGTGCGGCTGACAATGGAGTGAGATTTTTTGTAGAAGACCGCATTACAGTACAAAGAGATGCTACAGGAAATTCTACATTACAAATAGCCCCATTTTTTGATTTAGCTTATGTCTGGAATGCTGATGATAACCCTAACCTTTTACAGAGACAAAACTTTTTAGCTGGTCTAGGAATGGGAATTTTATATCAACCATTAAAAGACCTCGATATTAGGCTAGATTATGCCCTTCCTCTGATTAATTTAGATGACCGGGGAACAAATGCCCAAGATGATGGCTTTTACTTTAGTGTGAGTTATCGTCTTTGAATTTTGAAATAGCCATCTTCTGTGACTCAATACAATTCAGTTAAGCCTAAAAGTCAACGTCTACTACTTCTCTCAATATACAAGGTTGGGTTGTTCGCGTTAGCGTTGTGGAGCAATGGAACGTTAACGTAGTTTGCCGTAGGTGAAACCCAACGTTTGCATGACTTTGTTGGGTTTCACTTCGTTCTACCCAACCTACAATTTTCTTAACTGAACCGTATGTTTTATCACCAGGGATTGAGGGCTATGCTGCTTATACAGCAAGCACTTTAACTTGCTTGTCGCCCCCTCAAACGGCTGAATCAATTTAAGTCCTGTTTTTGAGTAGACTCTCATAAATACTTAACTGTTCTCTAAATTCTTCAATTTCAATTAACAGTTCCACTTCTTTTCTACCCACTAATTTGTCTGTTGGTAATTCCTGTAGACGCTTATCAATCCGCCAAAATAGTTTATCTAATTCTACTACATCTGTCTTAGCTGGTGAATCTAATGATAGTTCCCCATGCTGCTCATTCCAATTATTGAAACACTGTAACAGTAAACTTGTCTGTCCTGCTAATCCTGAATAACGTTGAATTAATTTGAAATTTTTAGCCGCTAATTTTACCTTTGTAAAAAAAATAGATGCTTTTGTAAATGTTTCCGTTTCTAATTTCCCTAATCTCCCAATAAGTGCTTTTTTTAGTTTCTCAGTTATCAATTGAGCTTGCTTCTGTTGATAGGATGCTACCATCTGTGATACTTGATGGAATTGAGCAATTTCTTCTGGTGTTAATCTTGCTAATATATGGCAATCCCTTTCAGGATTTTTTTCCTGCTGCTGTATATCTGTTTCAAATGATGGGTTAACTGCTAACTTAACTTGGTTTTCAACAGGTATTAAATGTAAAACTTGTTCAGATGAAGATTGCGGTAAAGCTTGAAGTCTTTCAATTTTATCAATAGCAAATTCCGCTAAAACATCACCAGTAATTACAGAGATAATTCCTGGGAGGTATTTATCCATCATGTTGATGTTAGTCTCAACCAAGTTCTTGATGCAGGTAAAACTCAATTTGTCATCTTCAAAATCAATACTAGTTTTGTAGCGAATTTCTCCATCTCTAAAATCTAGTTCAAAATTGCCAATAATCAATCCATAATTCGCTCTAGCAATAAATTCTGATATAGCTAAACGCTGAGATTGTGGAGCGGTAATCGGACAAACAGAGTAAAAGATAAATTGGTGCTGCGCTTCTTTAGATTGAGCATAGCAATTCCATTTACCATTTTTACCTTGACAAACCATTTGCAAGGCAGATTCAGATTTTATCTGCTCAAAAGACCAATTATCTTTTTTGAAGAAATTGACAAGTACATCAAATATATTTTGACTATCAATAGCCTGCTGATTCATTTAAAATTGGTGATTTTCTTGGTTAAATTTAACAATTTCTTCTGGCGCAGAATTAATTAGTTTAATCATTTCTAGAGCTACATCAGCCATTTCTTTAGCACGGGGATCTGGCATTATTTTTAACTCAATTAACTCATTGAGTAAATTAGCTGCTTGAATACCAGATTTTAACAAGGCTTCTTGGTATTCTTGTTGCAAAGTTTTAGAGGGTATTGGATTTTGCTCGTTTTGGTTTTCCATAATTAATGTGATTAATCAATATAATTTAAAATTACTTTATCATTTATGCAGGAAATCTGTAAATAGTTCCTTTTTCATCACTTGCTTTAAAATTAGCGCATACATATTTATTTGGCTTTTTGGCCTAAATATACTTTGGCTCCTTCGATAGATATTTGAGCAGATACAGCAAAGGTCGTAACAGTAATTTCTCCTTCTTGCTGTTGTAATAAACGTATGGTAAAAGAATTATTACTGTGGAGTTTGATAAAGCCCCGTACTTGAGTTAAATGCAAAATACGTCGTTTAGTCCAAAATGCTCCCCACTGAGATTTTGATAAGCAACTTGTATGACACCAACTAAAAGCACCTTGCTGATAGGCCGGCCGTATCATCTTCATTTAAAAGATACGTGTCTAACTTCTCGAACTGACCACTGAATTCAAGGACTGGACGTTTACAGATAAAGCAATTTTCTAAATTCATTCCACTACCTTGGCTTCAAAATTAGCGTTTAATTATTTGGCTTTTACATTTAAATATTTCTCGGATTATTCTTTGAGAAATTCCCAATACTTATAACGTTCTTCTGGGACAGGAACTGCTAATTGGAAAAACTCCGTATTGTCAGGTATAAAAACTGGTTGATGGATTTGATGCTCGATAATACACTCTTTCCCTGGCTGGATGTTAGAGACTTTCAGATAAATTCCACTTTCCCAGACTTGACCATCCTGTGTGGGATTTTTTGTCCTCATGCCAATAGTCAGATATGGTAGAACTAGATTGGAGTTATTCGTTACTAAAATTTTAACGTTTCTATTTTTATCAAATTCCACTACTTGCCATTGGAATTTCCTTCTCGCTTCCACTATTGCCTGTTCCTCATACGTGAATGGCTTGGGTCCGTTTAATATCTCCTTCCATTCTTTCTCGTCATAGGATTCACGCACATCTGTACATCTAATAATGAACCATTCCTCAAAACTATCAGCTATTTTTTCCAAGCCATCTTCAGTCAATTCATAAATAGGTGACTCTGTGCCTGGTATCAGTTGGGAAGAAATGAAATATGCCTTTGAATCATCAAAGTATCCCACAAGCAAGAGTTTGTCTCGATTATTGAGAGTTTTTTCTTGAGGTGGATTGAGTACACCTACTTCATAATAATTATTTCTTTGGTACAGTTTCGCTCCACCAAATTTGGTAATAAACTCCAGGTAGGATGGTGGCAAAGATGACAAAAATCCTGTTGGTATATGAAGATAATTCTCTGCTTTATTGCCCTCAATAATGTGAAACTTCGGCGTTTTAATTTCAGAAATTTCTGTTTCCAACCATTCGTACATTGTCCTATACCTCCCTTACAAACTATTTAAAAACTAAAAAATTAAGTAAAGTTCTGACATTAGTTTAAGTTTAATAAACAAACTTATTTTCATTTGTCCTTATTCCTCCTTCTCTCACCAAATCTTTGCTGGTCTGTTTTACCCGTGACTGGATCGGGAATCATGTGTTCAGTGTTGGGATCTCCAAAGGCAGGTTCTACAACCATCGGATCTCCTCCATCAGCTAGTGGTCGTGGATGAGATGCTCTGGTGGGCTGACCCGTAGCCGGATCTATTGGCCATTTCTCACCAGTTCTTTCTTCCCATCTTCTTCTAGCTTCTAGTTTACGATTTTTGAAATACTGCCTTGCTTTTTCGAGTTCCTCTGATGTGCGGACTTCCCCGTGCGGCAATTCCTTGATAATTCTTGGATCAGTTATAGGTTCTCGTTTTCCACCTCTGGGTTTTGTACCCTCTCTGCTACCAAATCTTTGCTGGTCTGTTTTACCCGTGACTGGATCGGGAATCATGTGTTCAGTGTTGGGATCTCCAAAGGCAGGTTCTACAACCATCGGATCTCCTCCATCAGCTAGTGGTCGTGGATGAGATGCTCTGGTGGGCTGACCCGTAGCCGGATCTATTGGCCATTTCTCACCAGTTCTTTCTTCCCATCTTCTTCTAGCTTCTAGTTTACGATTTTTGAAATACTGCCTTGCTTTTTCGAGTTCCTCTGATGTGCGGACTTCCCCATGCGGCAATTCCTTGATAATTCTTGGATCTGTGATAGGTTCTCGTTTTTTACCTTTTCCTGTAGTAGTATAATCGGCATCAATTTCATGATCACTGGCAATCATGTGGATTGAGTAATGACCTAGTTTCTTCGGACGTGCCTCAAAATTTTTAATCCATGTATATCTACTTTTAACACTGGCGTTTAATAAACCAATTAAAGCAGGAACAGGAGTATTAATAACATCATTAGTTTCTGTAATAGCTTTAGCTGTTGCTAGTGCAGCGGGTAACTCAGCAGCTTTTCTGGCTGCATCATCACCATTTTTGGCAGCAGGGGCTTCTAGTTCTAATTTGGCTGGGTTATTTGAACCGACATCCGGGTTCTTAGGACGAGGTGTAGATGTTGGTGCATCAGGACGTAGTGTAGGAGGTTTAGCACCTGGTAGATTCCACTGTTTAGCAGCCTGTTCAGCAAGTTCTTGTTGTTGGCCCCACCACTTGGCTGTTTGATCTGCTTTTTGGCTACCCCAATCGAGGAATTGCTTACCTCGTTGACCAGCAGGAGTATTACTTAACCAATCTGCTCCACGCTTAACTCCCTCTCCGATACCGTTGGCGAAATATTACTTAACATTTGATAGAGGGGAACTTCGGTGTAAT
>NZ_CAWUDG010000039.1:0-24573 GCF_963920885.1 Anabaena sp. CCY 0017
TAGCGATCGCTTGTTTTTTGTCCAAACTCACAAAATCGCGTTGCTCCCGTTTATACTCACACTAAGGAGGAAATCAGTAAAATAGAAAAAAAGTTGCTTATTTTCTATTCAATGTGGGCGGATCAGTATCATAAACAACTAGTTCATAACACTCAGAAAGCAACTTCAATTTTCATATTTGAGGAACCAAACTTTTTGCAAAATTTGCGATTGGCAGAACAGTTTCAGAAATGGGAACTGGCTCATTTTATTTTGCAATTGTTAGGTAAAATATATGAGAAACTAGGACGTAAATCTGAATTGAAATCATTGCGAAAACAGGCACTTTGTAAAGTTGGTATGTACTTGGCAGAAGCTAAGAAAAAAGGCGCAAGTGCTTTTAACTTTTGGATTTATTTACAGATAGTAGATATAGAGGAATTGGTTGAAAAATCAGACATAGAAAAAGCCCGAAAAAATTATCAAATCATCCTCAATGATCTGATTGCATTACATGATTCATCAGCAAATGAACAAATTGCTGTTATGTATGATAATCTAGGTAGAATTGCAGATAAAAAGCGAGATTTTGCAGAAGCTTTAAACTATTATCTAAAAGCTATTGAAATTTATGAGGGTGGTAAAAATTTGTATCAAGCGGCTGGGATTTATTACCAGATGGGCATGGCATATCGGCAACAAAAAGAACTTAAAAGAGCAAGCGAATATTATCAAAAAGCTCTTGAAAATCATAAATGTGCTGGAGATTGGTATGAAGTTGCTCACGACTATTATGGCATGGGTCAAGTAGCTGAAGAAGAACATAGTTTTGGCGAAGCAACTGAATACTACCAAAAAGCTTGTGGCATTTTTCAAAACCATCAAGACTTTCATAGAGTTGCTCTTGCACACCACCAGTTGGGTGGAATTGCACTACGTTTAGAGAATTATAAGAAGGCAGAAAGGTTTTATAGAAACGCTCTGAAGTTTTTTGAAGATACTGGAAATGATTACCGAGTCGCTCATGTGTATCATAACTTAGGAACACTAAGCTGGATGAAACAAGAACCAGATAATGAAGCTGCAATCAATTATTATCAAAAAGCCTTTACTATTTTCAATAAATTTCAGCATTGGTCTGAAGCTTCCTTAACATTAGGAAATTGGGGTAGAGCTTTGGAAGCTCAAGAAAACTATCTTGATGCTATGAAGATTTATATTCGTTTTTGGGGAATAAATTTTGAGCATCAATTAGAGTGGATTAACGGAAGTTGTAAAGCCTTAGCCAGAATGCTCAAACAACTAGGAGAAGACCAATTTGAAATAATGTGGAAAGAGGTAACAGGTGAAGATTGTACTGGAGAAACACGCGACATAATTTGGTCAGTACGAGATAATCTAGAATGAGAATCTTTAAAAGAAAAACATAACCTATAAAAACATGACTACCCAGTTAACCTCTGCCGAAATCCAAGAAATTCAGCAAATTCTCAAAGACTACACCCCAGCACAAGCAGCATTTACCACTCTAGAAAAATATAACGGCAGATTTGACACCAGTTTTGATGAACTGTGGCAGGAAAAAACGGGTATAGAAGTCTATGGCAATAAATCTCTCTGGGAATCTACCTTGAAAATTCTGCGCGAAGAACTCTGTGGTGATGATGGCTTTCGCGCTCAATTCCAAGAATATACCAAAAATCCAACCAGCGCTCCTTTACTGACAGGGTTAATAGTCTCTGTGACTACTCTATCAGGCTTACCCCTTGATCCGGCGATCGCTACTGTCATCGTTTTATATTTGATCAAAGTGGGTCTGAAGATTTTTTGCGAATACACCGTTCCATAAATCTTATCTCGCTGCTTATAAACAACTAATTTTGGATTTTAGAAAGAAATCAAATATCCCATCCAAAATCCAAAATTATCAGTTAAATTTCTGCTGATTAAGCTACCTTAAATAACCTGCTAACACTAAGAATAGCTGGTAATAAATCCTTACCTTCAGCACCCCTCTTAATAGACATCTCCAAATCCAACATCATCGCCACCGCTTTAGCTAGATTGGTCTAACGTGAGATAATATAAAAATAGAATCTAATAAAAAATATTATGCAAGCATACAAACTCAAAGGAAAAATTGATTCATCTGGTAACTTGGTAATTACCGAACCACTGAATTTACCTCCTGGAGATGTGGAAATTGTAGTTTGGCAAGCTACTGATACACTTGATAATACCACAACCCCAGCAAGCGAATCAGCACCAGAAACACCTAGAAGACGAACCAAAATCAAAGCTTTGCAAAACTGGTTTGAAAAAACCCAACCAGCACCTCCTGATTTTGATCCAGATCAAGCTAGATGGGAATATTTAAAGGAAAAACATAATCTGTGAAAGTATTGCTTGATCCTAACATAATTATAGATATTGCCCTAGAACGACAGCCTTACTTCACTAATAGCGAAACAATTTTAGCATTTGTTGAACAGGGGCAAATAGAAGGCTACATTTCAGCATCAACTATTAGTGACCTTTACTATATTATCCGTAAACAGAAGGGTCGAGATTTAACTATTGAGTTTTTGCAAGAAATACTTACTTTTTGTCAAATTGCCACAGTAAATCAGGTTGTAATTACAATGGCTTTCACAACCCATTTTAAGGATTTTGAAGATGCCATTCAATACTCCACTGCGGTAGTCAATCAATTAGATGCGATTATTACCCGTAATCCTCAAGATTTTCCCGTCGTGACACCTCGAATTCTCACTCCTGACCAATTAATTGCGGAATTAACAAATTCTCCTTGACTAACTTAAGCAACTAATTTTGGATTTTAGACAGAAATCAAATATCTCATCCAAAATCCAAAATTATCACTTTCTGCTGATTAAACTACCTTAAATAACCTGCTAGCACTAAGAATAGCTGGTAATAAATCCTTACCTTCAGCACCCCTCTTAATAGACATCTCCAAATCCAACATCATCGCCACCGCTTTAGCTAAAGCATTGATGCTTGTATTTGCTACCTCCTGACGCAAATAGTAAATGCGATGAGGATTACTGATTCTGCACAGTTGAGCTAATTCACTATCTTTCTTCACCCCAGAAACTATCGCAGATTTAACCCATAACCAAGTTCTAAACTGCGTTATCAGGGTGCTAACAATCACCATTAATGGTTCTGCGCGAGACAGCAAATCATCGAGCAATTGCAAAACTTGATTACTTTCACCTTGACGCATAGCAGCTGCCAGTTGTAGGCTATTCTGGGTTTGACATGGCACTAACTCTTTCACCTCTGCCAACTTGAGTTTTCTGCCATGAGCATAGATAGACAGTTTACGTAACTCAGTGGCTGCACGGGTGATATCATTACCAATTGCTACAGCTAAATATGCCACTGCATCCGGTGACAGCCGCAGGTGAATTTTTTCAGCTTCAGTGCTAATAGCCTTTTCAATCAAATCAGTCCGCCAAGGTGGTATTAATGGCAACTCCAGCAACTTGGCATACTTGACCAGATGTTTGTAAATCTTCAGACGCTTATCTATATTCGTAGCAACAAACACCAAAATTGTAGATTCAGGCACTTGCATAAGTTGCTGCAAAGTTTCTAACTCAGTCATGCCCCACTGTTTGAGGTGGCAATTTTCGACGATCACCAGTTTTTTACCACCTGTGAGCGAACGAGTGCGGGCTACACTCATGGCTCGGTCAAGGTGATCAGCTGAAAATCGGTGATAGCATAGTGTCAGCCATTGAAAATCAATCTCTGCTTTGTATTGGTTCAGCTGTTCCTGAATCGCGTGTTGGTCGTCACCTGTGAGCAAAACAATCATCCTCTCACCCCCCATGATTGCCGTAATTGGCAGTTTGAATCAACACAGTGATGGGTGTTTGACTTTGGGTAGCTCGTTGCAACATTTTAGCGATCGCTTGTTTATTGCCCTCAAACTTTTGGCGGTAAACTGGTGTCACTTCTAAAATTGCCTTGTTATCTTGCAACTTCACCAGCTTTGCATGACTCAACAGCTTGTGACTGCTCGGTTTGGCTGTATCTAATACCTGCTGCCAAATTTGAGCCAGGTTACTACTATTGGCGGCAACGGTTGGTAATAATTTGCGATCATCCCCTTGGTCATCCACAGGTTTAGCAGTCACCTTGTTTGTGGTGTATACTCCAAATGTTGGTAACAATTTGCCACTATGTCCTTTGTCATACATGGGTTTATTTACCGTTTTGGTGGCAGCGACAGGCAATAAACCAGGCATCAGGTTCAGTAAACAAACTTCTAGCCATACCGCAGCATTTACCGCAGACCGCAGATAGCTTTCTGCTTTTTGTAACTCTGCTAAAGACAAATTCAGGGTATCAAAATTCCAGTGCTTTGCTAAAGTCGTCAGTTGGGTATGGCTAAGACAACCAGTCAGCAAAGCTTGTGATTGGGGTGCAGATTTGATAATCAGTAAGTCTCGGTATGTTTGCAGTAAATTAGCCAGAATCAATTTGGGCGTTTTACCAGAGTCTACTAATTCTCTGGCAACTTGCAAGAGATTAAAAGTGTTATTGGTGGATATGGCCTGGAAAATTGCCATTAGTTCCGTTTCGGTAACACCGCCAGCCATTTCCATGACATGATGGGCAGTGATAGCTGTATCCAAAAGTCTCACCTGACCGAGTAATTGCAGTGCATCCCGTAAACCACCATCGCTGAGTCGAGCGATCGCACTCAATGCCTCATCATTAATAGTAATAGATTCCGCATCGGCTACAATACGCAGATGCTGCACAATTGCCTGCACAGACAAAGTGCGAAAGTTCAACACCTGACAACGACTGATAATAGTAGGTAACACCTTGTGTTGTTCTGTGGTGCAGAGAATGAAAACCACATGAGGCGGTGGTTCTTCAATACATTTGAGTAAAGCATTTTGGGACTGGGTTGTGAGTTGATGGCAGTTATGCACCAATAACCCATTGGCAACAAAATTGTGGTTATCTGCTATTTCTAAGTCATACACTGGTTCTACAAGGTCTGACCAATGAACTGATTCAACGGAGGTTGAATTTGTATCCCATTGTTGGAATTGCGTATTTACTGAGGGATTCAACCCACTTTCTACTACTCTGGGTTGTGAGTCCAAGACAATAGTAGATTTTGTTTGGCTTTCTAATTTTCCAAATAGTAGCTGAATATCCAAATGATTCAAGCCACTGTTGTAAAAGTCTATTTTCTGATTCCGAATACCCTTCAGTATGCAATGCAACAGATAGTGACCCTGAAGGAAGGTGCTTAAGGTGTCCATCATCCATGTGCCACCATGCCAATCCTTCTTCACTAATCTGATTAAGCCATTCTGAATTAACCTGTTTTTGATTTCCATTTGGTCGTACCACGGCACAGACTTCTCGAAGGTCTGGATGGCAGATAGTTCTGGCACGAATGGATGTTTCACCGTAGCCTTTATTGGGTAAGATTGCAATCTTAGCATCGAGTTCGGGTAGGAGATTGCATTTATATCGTAACCAGTCTTCTTGATTAATTCCGTGAGTCCAGGACAATCTGGGCGACAGCGATTTAGCATGGGCGTAGTTAATGCAACCATCACCAAGTAAGGTTCCATATATCCGTCCCAGGCTCTCAAGTGAAATAGGTATGAGGGCATTATTCCTATTTTCGATTGCGCGTTGCCGACCACCATGCCGATGGTAATTGGGATGTTGTTTCCAATGCTGAAGGATGCTGGTAACAGATGCTCCGTCTTTAAGTAAATACATTGGGATATCAAGTTTTCTGCCACATCCACAAGCACAAAAAGGTCGTGATGGTTCAAGCACGGCAATTTTATCTTCAATGGATTGCTTAATATAGTGGTTCTGCTTGGTCGGGTACTTTTTCCAGTAGGTGTTGACAATATATTCAATTGTGCAGCGTTGATACAAGGAGGGAATATTAAGTCGTTCTCCACATCCACAAGCACAAAAGGGTCGTATAGATTCGAGTATATCGAGTCGCTCTTTGGGAGGAATGTATTTGGAGCCACCAAAATTTTCTCTCCTATTTGAATTGATTCTGCTTTCTTCCATCCGTTTTCTGTCCGAATTAAATGTTCAGGAGTACAACGAATCTCAGTCGTTGCTGTTTTGATAACAAGAGTTTTGCGTTGACCTTTGCTCCAATGTCGAGTGATAGCCTTGAACTCCCATTGCTGAGTCTTTTCGTTGTAAGAGAGGGCTTTTTTATTAATGATGTTTGGATCATCAATTCGCATCCATCCAGAGTCTGTTAGTACTAAAGAATCACCTGATAGACACTCATCAAGAATAAATATTCGGTAACGTCCTGCCACTGGTGCTAAAGTACAACGTTCAATCAAAGTGCGGGCATCATCCACACCATTGTGAGAAGCAGCATCAATTTCGCTCACATCCAAACTATTGCTACTTTCGATTGAACGGCAGGATTGACAAATACCACAAGGTTGGTCAGTTGGTTTTTTAGTATTGAGACAATTGAGAGATTTAGCAAATATGCGTGCAGTTGAGGTTTTACCTGTACCTCTAGAACCTGTGAGCAAATAAGCAGGTGCAATTTGCAGGTGTTTGACGGCATTTGTGAGCGCAGTTTTGATATATGGCTGTCCCACCAATTCTGCTAAGATTTGGGGTCGATATTTGTGATGTAGGGCGACTGTAGACATAAGCTTTATCTGAATTCGTCGCCCTTACCCCTGTTAAGGGGGTGAGATTTTACTAGGGGATACCAAAATAAGTCCTAGTAAAGCGGAAATATCCCCTAGTAATAACAACCCTAGTAATTTACTAGGGGATACCAAAATAAGTCCTAGTAAAGCGGAAATATCCCCTAGTAACAACAGCCCTAGTAATTTACTGGGGGATACCAAAATAAACCCTAGTAAAGCGGAAATATCCCCTAGTAATAACAGCCCTAGTAATTTACTAGGGGATATCGAGGTCAATGGCAAAGATTACCGCCAAGCTTAGAGGTGGTTTGAAAAGTCTAAATTATTACTTGCCCACTTCGACTGCGCTCAGTGTCAACTGGCGACTAGAAGTCACGGATACGCAGACAAAACCTGCCTTTCCTACGGAACGCTACGCGAACGCAGGTTAAAAACCTTAATTTTTCATTAGTCCAAGTCGCTGGACTACCCTGCGGTCAGCCGTTCGGCTCTAATCTGTGTAAGCAGTTATTAACCATTTGAATTGTACAATGGCAGTAAAAATTGCCGCATCGACATTTGCGCTTTTGGATTGGGTCGATCTCCATAAGGAACTAACATGGCAGGATGATCTGATTGCTGCAAATGGATTTTAATCGCCGAACTAGGAATAGCTTTAGCCGCTTCTACTAAATACTTGAGGTTAAACTGGATATTCAATGACATTTCTGGTGGTAAATGAGCAACAACCACCTGATCACCTTTGCCAAATTCCCGTTCAATTGATAGCCGTAGCTGCTGCAACGCTCCATCAAACTGCAAGTAAATACCTTTCTCTTTTTTATCTGTCAACACAGCTAAACGTTCCAGAGCCTTAACTAAAAGTGCTTTTTCGATTACCACTTCTTGGTCAAAGCTAAATTTGGCTAATAACTGTTCGCAATCGGGGTAAGTGCCTTCAAGACATTGACATTTGAGCATGATATCCTGCCAAGCAAAACCTAAACGATGACTTTGGGCATCATAGAGCAGATGAATGGATTCGACAGCATCATCCAAGTTCCGCGCTAGTTCCTTCAAGACTCGACCAGGAATAGTAAATTGGATGACCTCTGGAGATGCTACTTGTTTGCGGGATTTTCTGCCAATTCCTTGAGTTGAAACTTCAGTGGTGGCCACTCGATGCCCATCAGTACCTATAAACTTTAATTTCTCCTGTGCCAGTTGAATATGCACTCCGGTCAAAATATATTTATTTTCATCAGTGCTGACGGCATAAATCACACCTTTCAAACCATCTTTGAACCCAGTTGTTGGCAGAGAAATGGGAGTAGCATCAATTGTATGAGCAGGAGGAAATTCTTCAGCACCCATGCCTCTAATTTCATACTTCCCATCTGCATCAGATAAGCCCAGTGAGTAGACTTTACTTTGCTGGTCGTCATCAGCAAGCTGTGTCATTTGAATTTGACTATTCAGGGAGATATGACCATTAGGACAATGCTTGACTATCTCCAAGAGAATTTGCACTGGGACAGTAATTTCACCCTTTAATAAAACCTGTGCCTCAAAACTTGCTTGAATTGTTAGGGCTAAATCGGTGACAGTTAAATGTATCTGCTGTGTTGCGACATCTGCAATCATCAGGACATTAGCAAGAATAGGATGGGTAGGTTTAGCTGGGGTAGCGCAACTAACTAAAAAGAGGGCATCGAAAAATTTAGTTTGTTCACAAACTACCTCCATCCCTAATTCGATGAGTGGTTGCGATTTTGACTTTGATTTGGTGGACCGTTTCTTAGTACGCTTATTTGAGGATGCAGTTGGAGTATCAGCAGTTGGAGATGCAGGTTTTTTCTTCTTACCTACAGGCGTTTCTGCGCCATTTGCTGCTCCTTCATTTTCGTTTGGCTCAATTTTAGAAGTAGCTGCACTGGTTTGTTTGCTCTGCTTTGCCGAATTCAGCCTTTGTTTTGGCGCTGTTTGAGTCATGATGATCGAAAGGGTCTGAAACCCCGCCCTTTAGCAACGCGGAGGGCGGCTTTACAAATACTTCTAAGCAACAATTAACCCGTTGGAACGACGAATTAACTGCACTTTACTAGAAGCAATCTGTCCTAACCGTTTCCAGTTAGCGTTGCTGACAGATACTTGTTTTTCGGTGTCTCCTGACACATAGCCAATTCCTTGAGGAAATTTAACCAAATCTCCTTTGCGTAATCCGTGACGGGTTGTAGAACCGCCATATTTATGGCGCAACCCACCTTTTGCGGGAAGCATCAAGTGAAGTTGACGACGGGAGTAAGGAGGGCGACAAATTACCTTAAATATTGCAGGTGTAACTGTGACGCTCCCAAACCAATCAGCCCCATCAATTTTTGTTGTGTGGTACTTTCGATATTCAACAAAAGCTGAAGCGGCAAGAGCTACACCATCAACAGCATGAGTATTAAACTCAGCACCCTTTAAGGGTGAGGATAGTGAAGATGATTTATCTCTGGTTGCGTCACCTATTTCCGCAATTCCTCTGACTATATCAAACCGTAGGTTTGAGCAGGATGGGGATAGTTGAGTTTTTGCCAAATAAATCTTTGCTACAACACGACTGTTTTGATGTATTATATTCATATGTGATTAAGTCGAAATCATGGAACAAGTAGTGACGTTAGTTTGCAAACTCAACCCTACTCAAAAACAAGCTGAGGATATCGAGATGGTACTGAAGGCTTTTGCTGATGCGTGTAACTATGCCAATCAGAAAGTTAAGCCTCAGATCACCAGTAAGACCACTATTCAAAATATGGTATATAACGAGATTCGCGCTTTGTTTGGGTTGAGTGCCAACTTAGCTGTTCGTGCTTGTGCCAGAGTGGGAGCTAATCGCAAAACTGCCAAACAAAAAGACAAGCCAGTCAAAACCTTTAGTCCAACATCGGCTGATTATGATGCCAGAATTTTTTCGTTCAGAGAGCAAGACTGGGCTGTTAGTTTAACTTTGATGAATGGCAGAGAACACATCAAAATTGATGCTGGTAATTATCAAAGAGGTAAATTAAAAGGTAGAAAACCGACATCAGCGCAATTATGTAAACACCGTGACGGTAACTATTACATCCACATTCAAATTAAGGATGAACCACCAACACCAATCAAATCAAATAATGTAATCGGTGTTGATTTTGGTCGTCGTGATATTGCTGTAACTAGCAATGGTGACAAGTGGGATGGAAAACAAATCAACGATGTTAGAGATAAATTTTCCAGAGTAAGAGCATCTCTCCAGAAAAAAGCTACGAAAGGCACAAGAAGCACTCGCCGCCGGGCTAGACAACTTTTGAAACGGCTGTCGGGCAAGGAGAGAAAATTTCAGCGGTGGCTAAACCATAACATTAGTAAGTCTATAATTAGGTCCGCATTAACAAATAATGCAGTAGTGGTAATTGAAGACTTAATGGGTATCCGAGAAAGGACTAATCAAAAGCCAAGAAATAAGACAGAACGTAGACGTTCAAATTCTTGGTCTTTTTATCAGTTAAGGTCTTTTTTGGAATACAAAGGCATTCAATTCGGTGTAGAAGTAATTGCTATTCCGCCAGCTTGGACAAGTCAAACTTGCCATCAATGCCTACATATTGGACTGCGTTCTGACAAACGTTTCAAATGTACTAATGAGGCTTGTTCTTGGAGTGGGGACGCTGATTTAAACGGAGCCAAAAATATTGCTGCTATTGGGGCTGTTTTTGTAAGCCAGCCCAGAGGCACGAACTGTTTGTTTTGTGAACTCAGTACAGACAGTTCAGGGCTACTAAAAGCCCCCACTGTACCCGCTTCGGGTCAGTGTGGGTAGTTTACTACTATCCGGGTGACTGCGATAGCAGAAAAAGAAAAATTACAGCTTTTTGTAATCGCTGAATTCTTACCGACTAGCTGTTACTAAACGAACAGTTAGTGGCAATTTACGCTCTCTGTGTCGGTTTGGCGATACTGCAAGCCTATTAACTGTCGTGCAAACTCGTCGTTTTCAGCAACGCTCTGTTATCGATTTCTTTGGAGACGCATTACGCACACACGTTAGTCATACAATTGCTTACCTTCCTTGATTCCTTTTTCTGCGACCTGAATCTTTACCCAAAAGCAATTGAGCCATCCATTTTTTCGCTGTTTTTATGATTTAAACCTATATTTACCAATTTTTTACCTGATTTTAGCTGGATTGGGATTGTTATGTCTAGATTAAATTTTTCTATATAAATCTGTATATTAAGCGCAATGATTGGCATTAATCAAAGATTCAGCCGAAGAAACAGTCCCAAAGTTACGGAGAGAACGAAACCGATTGGTAATTTCAGCCATTGCATCTAATAGTTCATCCTCATCCGCAGTCTGAATTACTTCCACGAGCGATCGCTTCAGGGATGTGGCTGACTGATTCTCTTTACCTGACACCAATTGATAAAAGAATTCTTTGGAACCAGGAGCTAAAACTTCCATCCCATCCAACAACCTTGACAAAGTGGTAGTGCTAACGTCGCATTTTCCCCGGCGAAACTCAGAAATGTGATTTTCTGACACCTTCGTTTCACCAGACAAACGTTTGGCACTAATCCTATACCGCTTGATTGTCGCATCAAAAGATTGAGACAGGGGGGACACTGGGCAAGAAATAGCTGAGACAGAATTGTTAACTTTCATTACTAAAATTAGCTAGTTGGCTAATTGACCGTTACTTTATACAGCGATAGGCTAATTTACAGATTAGTAACCTCCTTATCTAATGTTAGAGCAATATCAACAAATCAGCATCAGTTGCCATTAGTCATTTTTGTTCTTTAGCAATGATGACTGACTACGGCAAAACAAGCCCCTGTTGAGGTGAACAGGAGCTAGGGATGAAAATTTCTTTAGAAAATTATGACACAGGGAATCTCAAAATTACAGGATGTGTTCTACCCTCGCCTACATGAAGAATGGCTGAGAGACTGCTGCCAACTCCCAACCCAAAAGCAAACTGCTCTCTACTACCCAGATCCTCAAAAGCGCATTCACTTGTTTGGGGATTGCACAGTCCAAAAAGCTGGTCTAATAAAGTCTATTTACTCAGAATTTGGTGTTTTAGTCACATTTAATCAAGAATCAGGGCAAAACGATGCATAAGAAATTTTATCCTCTAGAGCTTGATGAGTGGCTAAGTGCTTGTAAGGATCTGACCAAATCTCAGTTAAGCATTCTTTACTACTTACGAACTGTAGACCCCTACAGTAATGGACTGAAAATCAAAGCATCTGTAATTGCCGAAGAATTGGGTATTTCCAGAAAAACTGTCTATGAGTCAATTTCCGTTCTAAAGCAGAAGGCGTACATTGAATTAGAAGATGCAGAATATATCCTAAAAGTCATTCCTAAAGGATGTAAATATGACACTTTTCATAGTGTCACAGACTTGTCACCTCCAGGTAACTGCTGTCACCCACAGGTGACAGTTGTCACCCCAGGGTTACACGATTCACCTCCAGGTAACAAGATTCACCCACAGGTGACAGTTGTCACCCCAGGGTTACAATCGCCGCCGGAAACGATTAAGCAGCAAGCGTTTCAAAACCCTAAGATTAATAAAGAATTTAAAGACTTTAAAGATTCTCTCTCAAAGAGCCAGAGAGAGAGTTTTTTGAAGTTTGGTTTAGAAAAAGCCCAAAAACTCCCTCATCCCCCAGAACTTCCCCACAAGTGGATAGAGGCACACTGGCAAGAGATATCAGCAGAATGGATGAAGGTGCAGGGTAGAAGTCCCGGAGTTGAGCAGCAACAATGGCAAAATCACCCCTGTCGCAATGAGTGGATCGAAAAAATTCGCTCTCTGGGACAATTTGGTTTTTACGCTGAGAATCGTCAAGAAGAAAAAGAACGACGGGAATTTTTCAAGTGGGCGGATGCTAATAACTTGATCTGGGGTGAAAAAACATGATTGATGACTTACCCCAATTTGAACCAATTCCTTTGCGATCTGAAGAGGAAAACCAAGAGGAGGAAATTTTCTATCCCCGGTGGCGATGTTTTTGTTGCCAAGATTCTGGTCTAGTCGCACAGGATTTAGTTCGTTTAATCATGCCGCAGTACAATCCAGACCGAGATAAGTGGGTACTTTGTCAAGCTGGACACTGTGATGCATCGAAACGCTGGGAGAATGTACCCATTGAAAATTTTGATACCCGGTTTATTCCCAGTATTTGTCAAAAGTTGGATTTAATTAATCGAGAACAGTGGCGTAATAGTGTAAAACAACAAATTAACATCCGCCAACTGGCTAAAAAACGGAAAATGCCTGGAAGTAGCGAACGTACCGAAAATGACAACCGCGAAGTGCAGCAACGTAAACAAGAAATTGAAGGCAATAAAAATCATGATGAATAACAACCGTTTGTCAAACATTCATCCAGGCGAAATCCTACAACTTGAATTTTTAGAACCGTTGAATATCACACCTTATAAATTAAGCAAAGATATAGGTGTATCTCAGACACGAATTAGCGAAATTTTATCTGGAAAGCGCAGTATTACAGCAGATACAGCTTTGCGTCTATCCCACTATTTTGGCAACACTGCCCAGTTTTGGTTAAATTTACAAACACAATATGATTTACGTCAGGCATTTGCAGAAGCTGGAGATGCTGATGTATTTTTGACAACTGATGACAGACTGCTGAGGAAAGCAAGAAAAATTTAAAAGTATTTTGAATATAGAAGTAGAAAACCCTACGATTTGGTTAATGAATATTTTGCAAACAGAGGAAGAAAACAATGAAACTGACGGAAATTAGGCAACAAGGATATCAAGCTCTCATCAATGCGTTAGGAGTAGCAGGAACACTAAGGTTTTTACAACAGTTAGAAGTAGGTTATTGTGACTATACTAAAGAACGTGATCAATGGCTCAATCAACTCACAATAGATGACTTCCGTAATTATGTTAAACAGAAGAAAGTTGAATAACAAGAACTCATCAAACTTTCGCAATAAGCAAGAGTCAATGACTACTTCAAATTCAAAACTATTAAGCTCTGGAACTGCTAGACTGATTTGCTTTTGGGAATTATTTGTAACTAAAAAAATGTCACAAGATGTTGCCGCAGTAAGATATATCCTTTGGATTTGCATTACCTTCAAGAATACGATTAAGTATCTTTACTAACTCATCAGGTACAAAACTCCCTTTAATATATGTATTAATATCCATGCCTGCTACATAATTATAAATACTACAATACCATTCATCGGGCTGTTGGAAGCCTACCCTTAATTAAAGATTGCAGGGTAGGAGTATACAACGCATCAACGAATGATAAAGATTCGTTGTCTAGCCCGTGAACTGGCAACATAATACAAACGATTAAACTCTCTAAACTTAGCAACAACCGCTTGACCGTCATCTCCTCGTTCTGAATGAAGTCGCTTACTTAAGTCCTTACCGTCAATACCCACTTCTAAGAAAGTGCTACCTTGACTATTGTGAACAGTGAGTGCAAAGCAGTTTCTTACATGGGCAAACTGTTCTAAATGTTTGTAATACTGCTTCCACAAAAAGGGATTACGCTTGGCAGTTTTGAGTAAGTGTTTAGTTTCTTGGTTAAATCGTTTTTCCTCATCTTCATGTAAAACGTAGATTTGACGAACGATTCCGTCATCTGTCTTGATCTTTAACCGCCAAGCATGATAATTGTGATAACGGTCTTCAGAAACATCTAAAACAGTGAATTCTGTAGATGTAGAAAGAATCACACTTTTACTATCAGGAGCCATTACCGGGTCTCTGGTTATTAATCGTTCTCCAGAAATAAATCGATTTATATTTTCACCATATAAATGTTTACGAATTTGCTGGTTATAAAAGTCAACTTGAGCATTCGTCCAGCACAAAATTCGCAAACAATCGGGGTTATTGACAAATTCTTTAGACATCTTTTTGTAGGCATATCGCAGCAAAGTTTGGCGTTTAACCATCAACGCTCCATTACTTTTATCAGGCAGATATTTGGCATAAGGCTCAAATGGAATCCGGCTTTTAGTAACTGCATAACGAGAAGCCGTGACAAACTCTAGCAAGGGGCTACCAGTTCCCTGACGCACAACTTGAGTTAATATGGCTTTATTTCGCACTTGAAAACTCAGGGATTTTCCTTCATTCACTGGATTTAATTGTGCAGGATCACCCATGAGAATTATTTTGAGTTTTGTCCTTATGGATGATTGGTGAGCAAGATTCTCAATCCAGTTCCAGAGTTGTTTGCCAATCATGGAACATTCATCAACAAAGACAACATCAAACAAATTGATGTAAGAAGGGCCGGTTTGCTCAAGGACTTTTTCTTTACCTCTAGTCACCATACCCAGTCCTAATAACTGGTGAATCGTGAAAAATTCTACGCCAGTCACGCCATTTTCTGCCGCCATGCGTTGCAGTACACCGACAGCTTTATTTGTGGGTGCGGTCAATACAACTCGCTGACCCATAGTGACAAGAACTTTAACCAGTTGGAAAACTATAGTTGACTTACCAGTGCCGGCATATCCAACTAACAGAAACAAAGCAGCTGAGACGGATGGCTGCACAAATTTCCACATTTTATCCAAAGCTTTATGCTGCTGTGGGGTGAGTTGAAATGGAAAATAACTTGTTGTAGGGAAAGTTGAAAGAGTGTGGATCATGATTGCGGCGCTAATTTCATTTTAAAATCCACTCAATGCAGCGATAGCTGTTGGTTTTTCGTAACTGCACAACAACAATCCTTCTGGGAGCAAAACCCAACAGAAGTTAAATGAGGGACTGCTCTATTTCCCACACTCCCTGATCCCACAAAATCTGGTTATTCTCGTCCAGCAGTGTTGACCTTTTTTGAATTGGAGCGTAAAGCCTGCGGCATAGCTGCGCTTACCGCGGAGGTCTCGTAGAGAAGGCATCGCCAATATCTTGAAAATTTTTGTCAATTATTTGTAGAATAACTCAATGTAAATGTAGTTAAATCACCTTAAGGCTGTCTGCAACTTAACAAATCTCAACTGTTCTGTCTCTCCAAAGAACCTCTATGTTATTCATCAGACAAAAATATCTGCCCTACGGGATGGCATTTCTCAGTGTCGGAGTAACTTTGCTAGTAAAACTAGGACTAGAGCATCTAGTTGGAATTACGAGTTCTTTTAGCTTGTGGTTGATTGCGGTTTCTATCAGTACTTGGTACGGCAACATAGTTTCAGGACTGATATCAGTGTTGTTGGCGGGTTTAGCTAGTCATTACTTGTTTACAGATCCATTTTCTACTCGAAATCATCTCGAATTTGTCTTATTTATTGTCGAAGGTATAGTAATAAATACGCTAATTGCTAACTTCCAGTCAAGCAAACAGCAGTCAGATATTGATAAAACAGAAGCTCAAACCAATTTGGAAGGTTTATTAGAGAATCAGCGATCGCTACGTCAGAATGAAGAATTTTACCGAACACTAACAAAGAATTTACCCAATGGAGTAGTTTTTTTGTTCAATCAAGATATGCGCTTTACGCTGGCTGAAGGTACAGAAGCACATATCTTCGGTTTAGCAATAGAAGAGTTCCCAGGTAAAACCCTAGATGAGACTGTTCTCACTGAGACTTACGAGCTGATAGCACCAGCTTACCGTAGTGCATTACAAGGAATTCCAACGTGTATTGAAATACCTTATGGCGATCAGGTTTATTTAGTGCAAACGTTTCCAGTTAAAAATGAAAATAGCACAAGCATGACTGGTTTGGCAGTCTTTCAAAACATCACCAACCGCAAACAAGCCGAAGCCCAAATTATCAAACTTAACCAAGCTTTAAATCGACGAGTTAGAGAACTACAAACCTTATTAGAGGTGATTCCCATTGGCATTGGGATTGCCGAAGATCCAGAATGCCAGATGATTAGAGTTAATCCAGCTTTTGCCAAACTGCTGGGTATACCCGTAAACGCCAATGCCTCTCTGAGCGCTCCTCTTGATCAACGCCCCACGAACTTTAAAATTTTTCGGGATGGCAAAGAACTAGCTCCAGAAGAACTGGCGATGCAAAATGCTACAACTCATGGTGTAGAAATACTAGATTATGAGATTGAGGTAGTTCGTAATGATGGTATCCGAATTAACCTATTGCAGTATGCTACCCCTTTATTTGATGAAGATGGCAAAGTGCGGGGGTGTGTCAGTATATTTTTAGATATTACCCAACGTAACCAAGCGGAAAGAAAACTGCAAGCAGCTAGAGATCAGTTGCAGACTGTACTAGATGCAGTACCAGGAATTGTCTCTTGGGTTAGTTCTGATTTGTGTTATTTAGGTGTAAACAGGCACTTGGCTGATAATTTTAATTTGCCTCCCGAAGCTTTTGTCGGTGAGGATATTGGTTTCTTAGGTGGTGGTAATGGATTTTGTGAGTTTGTAGAAAAGTTCTTTGCTGAAAATCAATCAGAAGCACTATATGAGTTGAAATTGGTCAAAGCAGACCGGAGTTATTTAATCGTGGCTCAAAAATATGACGAGAACAAAGCCGCGTTTTTAATCGGTATTGATATCACGCAACGCAAGCGTGTAGAGGAGGAACTCAGACAAAAGACTGAGGAACTGGCCACAATCAATCGTGTCAAGGATGAATTTGTTGCCGTCTTGTCTCATGAGTTACGTACCCCCATACATAATCTTCACGGCTGGGCGCAATTACTGTTAACTGAATCAAAGATGGATGAATCCCTAAAAATTGAGGGACTGGAAACGATTGAACGAAATGCCCGTCTGCAAGTTCGCTTAATTGATGATTTGTTAGATTTGGTGAGGATACAGAAGGGCGAGATGAATTTGGAAATCGGATTGGTTGACTTAGCAAATGTGATTCTGTCAGCCGCCGACACTATTCGCTTGTCAGCTGAAACCAAGAATATTCAAATTCAGTTAGATTTTGATGACGCTGTACCTCTAGTTTTAGGTGATTTTATCCGCCTACAACAAGTAGTTTGGAATTTGCTTGCCAATGCCATTAAGTTTAGTTCCAAGAATGAAAGTGTCGTGGTTAGTTTGAAGTTAGTTAAATCTCAAGCTGAGATTACGGTTATTGACAGGGGGAGGGGTATAGAATTAGAGTTTTTACCCTATGTGTTTGACAGGTTTAGTCAGGGTGACGCTTCTACTACTCGTTCTGCGGCTGGATTGGGGTTAGGATTAGCGATCGCTCGTCACATTGTAGAACTTCACCGTGGACAGATTACAGCAACCAGTCCAGGATTAGGACAAGGATCAACATTTACGGTGAGGCTACCTATAACCACCATGAACGCAGACTTAAGCAACGATGAACTATTGCCAATAGTCGCAGGAGTTCGGACTCGCAAAAAAACTGCCGCATTACAGAACTTTTGTATCCTGGTTGTGGATGATGATCCAGATGCTCGGAGGTTAATTCAAACGGTTCTCCAGGGTGCAGGGGCAGATGTATTAGTGGTGGCATCAGTTGCAGAAGCATTGGCATTTTTGGCACACACAGAGCCTGACCTACTAATTAGTGATATCAGTATGCCAGTTGAGGATGGTTTTACATTAATTGAGCAAATTCGCTCCCGCAGTTTAGAACAAGAAGAAGAAATTTCGGCGTTAGGAAAGCGCTTTTGTTCGCAAAGTGTTCCACCCGAAAGAAGGTTGGTGAATAGTAATCCTCTGCGTGCGATCGCTCTGACTGCGTTTGCTGGAGCCAAAAATGAGCAACGAATTTTAGCAGCAGGGTTTCAATTTTTTATTGCCAAGCCGATTGAGCCAATGGAACTTTTGGAAAAAGTGATTGAAGTGTTAAAAAGTTGACTAGTACAATTCAAATATTGCACGTCAAAAGAAGCAGGGGAGCAGGGAGCAAGGGAGAAGACAAAAAACGGAGCTTTAACTCCGCCCCAGTTCAAACGCCCTAAAAGGGCGGGGAAGAGTACCCATGCTCCGCTTTGCTTGGCGCAGAGGGTTCGGGCTTGCCCTGCTATAAAGCCCCCGAACTCTCAGCCTCTTCGCTAATCACAGAAGTATTCTTTTTTGATAGACCCTCCGAAACTTCGCAGGATTGCTCCAAGAAGCTAGGCATATTTCTGATAAAAAATTTGTTGGCTAAAATGGGGATTACTATGATTAATACAGTCAATTCCTGTACTACAGATTGGGTTTTTCTACCAATGATACAATTGCTGATGTCTTAGAAGAGCGTGATTGGACAATTGTTTGACAATTAAGTTACTTCCCGTTAAAACATGACCTACACCCCACCCAAACTACTGAGCTTTGAGGAGTTTATCGCCCAATATGGGGATAATACACGCTATGAGCTAATTGATGGTGAACTTAGAGATATGGAACCTACTGGTCCTCACGAAGCTGTTGCCGGGAGTATTGCTGGTAGAATCTATGTCGAAATTTTTCGTGCTAATTTCAACTGGTTAATTCCCAAAAATTGTTTGATAAAACCACTTTATGCTGAAGCGACAGCGCTGCGTCCTGATGTAGTTGTTTTAGATCAAGTAGAACTGAGTCAAGAACCCCTTTGGCAAAAAGAACCAGTTATTTGTAACGGTAGTACTATTAAGCTGGTTGCGGAAGTTGTCAGCACCAATTGGCAAGATGATTATGCCAGAAAGGTGGAAGAATACGCTTTTTTGAATATCTCAGAATATTGGATTGTGGACTTTCGGGGTTTAGGTGGTTTGCAATTTATCGGTAATCCAAAGCAACCTACTTTCACAATCTGTCAGTTAGTTAATGGTGTATACCAGCAGCAACAATATCGTTTGGGAGAGTCTATATCTTCTTACCTGTTTCCAAATTTACAACTGAGGCTCGACGATATTATGCCGACTTTACTCTGAGTGTGAACAGTTACGGAAGAGAGCGGGGATAATTTGCTGGAGCGATCTGCTTTGCAGCAGCGCTTCTCTACGAGACGCTCCGAGGTAAGTGCAGCTATACCCGTCAGGGCTTTACGCGATACGGCTTTAGCCGTTAGCTACGCGATCACGCCAAATTTGGCAACGAAATGGCCGTAGGTTAAGCTAGGGATACTTTTTTTACTGGCGAACTTTAGCGTTGCGTAATCGCCCCAATAAACCTTCACCCGACGCAATTTTCCCCAATTCGGAAATTACCTCAACTGGTACACCTACAGAGGTTGCGACTTCTGGGATCGTGGCGCTGCTATTTCTTAATAGGGCTAAAGCCTGGCGGACTTTCAGGACAACTGGATCACTGTTGTGCGTGTAACCCCGATTTAAAGCAATTCTCAGTCCAGTTTCAATGTCATCTACTGTAACTCTACGATTTGTATCTACTAAGATTGTCTGCTGACCAGCAATAGCATTGGCAATCTGAATACCAACATACTCAGTGCGATGAGGCTGGAGAACGATATCAAAGTTGTACAATCGCTTTTGTCCCTTTTGGTCTAGAGTTTGAACAAGTAAGTTAGTCATGGCGGTGGTGGTAGCCCCTGGAAACTTTAGCGGTTGGATTTTTCGGAGAAAGATGGTGGTAGCACGTCCGCTGTTGATATCTGTATCCGTGGTGTAAGTCAGTCGTGAAGCGTCTGCTAGTAAAATGTAGGCGATCGCCTCGTCGGTCTGACTAAAGCTGATAGGCGTAGCACGTCCTGGAGTCACTGGAACCTGAATGCGATCGCTGGCAGCTGTATCCCTTGCAATCAAGCGATAGGCCGGAGTTTGGGCTAGTACCTGTACAACAGGGGCTGTGACACCAAACATCATGGTGGTGGTACTAATAACAAAAGTAACAAGTTGTTTCATCGTTCAACGTTCAAAAAATTATTGACGACAATAGAGACTTCTGTACCTTCAGGTATAAATTGAATATGAGGACGTTGGAGTAATTCCTGTAGTGCCTGCTCCGAGCGTCTAGATAAGCGATCGCTAACTGGGGTGAAAAATCCTTCTAATGCTGCTGCCCAAATTTGAGGATTGGAGCTACTAGTAATAGTACTTTGATTAAAAGTGCCACTGGAAACCACAGTGCTAGATTGACTACGGGGCTGATTCACGATGCTGCCCACCCTTCCTAAACTACTGAGTAATCCCACTAATAAATCTTGTTGAGCAATTTCTTTGCCTACATCATGGAGCTGTTGAGCAATCAATGGTTGCTTGTCTTGAGAGCGAATTAATAAGGTATTAGCTGGGATCATTTCCTGTTTGATAGTACCTTGCAAGTCAGGATAAACCAAAGCGATGCCACTAGCAGATACTAAGTGATTCTTTTTACCTACTGCTGTAGTTTCAACCACCACAACAGTCCCAGCAGGAAGCGCCACAGTGCCATCAGTAGCTGTGAGAGGTTTGGTTAACTCCACAGCGAATCGATTATGGGGATTATTACCGCCCTCATCCCAAATCATCGGCATAATCAGCTTACCTGGGGCAGATGTCCCCAGTGCGACATTCTTCGTATTGCCTGCATTGGCATCAACCAAATTGACAGACTTACGATTAAGGATACCTAGCATTCCTGGAGTTAAGTGATCAACTTGACTATCAACACTTTTCAAGCCAATTAAAACTGTTTGCAGGTCAGAATCTTGGGGACTGGATGCTCCGGTGCTAGAGTTCAAGGAACTTGGATTGCTGAGTGTGGATTTTTCCTGAGTTTGGGCGATGCTGGCGTTACTGATTTGTGACTGTCCCCATCTGGCCAGTTGATGCCATTGTTCTAAAGGATCAGCATTGCTTTCAGGCTGTTCTACTGGTTGTGCAATTGTTCGTGGAGCATAACTCACAGGAGAATTTACAGGAGAAGGAGACCGCCTCACTATGGGTGCAGGTTCAATTCTGGCAGTAGTTGTGCGTGGTGAAACTGGACGTACTGGTGGTACTGTGCGAGGAGGTGGTGATGGAGTTGGCGATGGCGTTGCTCCCGGTTGGTTTTCTGGGCCGGGAGTTGGGGATTTAGCCGCAACAGGTTCCACTTTGAGTTGTTGTTGTTGGTCTTGAAATGCTAATCGGCTTTTGAGTTCCGCAGATTCATCTAATATAGGTTCGCTGTTGGGAGATGGAGGAGGATTCTGCACAACTTGTGGCACAGGCGGTTTGGGTCGCAGAAATCCAAACCACAGTAGTGAGCCAGATCCCATCACAATGCCCACCAAGGCGACGACCGAGCCAAGTCGGACACTGGGTTTTTCTGCTAACGGTCGCTCTACTGCTCCTTCTTCATCTTGTTGCAAGCGATATTCTGCGGAAATTAGCTGATTTGCGGTAGGGTCATAACCTGCCAACCACTGCTCCTCTTCAGGAGTGATATCCTCCTCAGCTACCAAAGTTGCATGGTGAGAACGATGATTACTGCCATTCTTATGGAATTCCACCGCAGAATCAGCAGAATTTTCGTTGAGGTAATCAAGTTCATGGTTGTGATTGGAATTGGTCATAATTGTGTCTTTGATTTAAGAAAATTTACCGTCGTCGCGGAGGATTAAACTCAACCATTTTGGTAATTTGTAGTCCAGAAGCTCGCATATCATAAATTTTCTGTTCTACCAGAGGGGCATCTTTACCTAAAGGCGACCGGGGGATTTCCACGGACTGGACAGTAAAGGTGCGGTTAAAAGCAATACGTTCATCTCTGCCTGTAGTGCGGTCAACTAAAATTCGAGTAGCAATCATATCGATTTCCCATTCCCCTAGTCTTATTGCTCTGGGTTCGGAAAGATAGGAAATAATCGTGGTGCTACGAAGTTGACCGGAAAAGACAGTATTAGGAACTAATTCCGCAATCTTCGGTAAAGAAGCTTGGGCGAATTCTGGTTCTAGCAGCAAGGAAGCGAACCAGGCATTGATGGGAATGCGCCCATTTCGACCAACTTGAACGCCTTGGTCTGGTTGATTAGTACCAGTGAGTTTGTCATCCCAATTAAATGTTAAGGTTGTCCAATCACTAACTACTCTTTGAATCACGGCTGGATAGCGCCAGTTGCGGTCTTGTTCGGAAATGTAGATAGTTTCACCATTTACCAACTGGGCAAAGGTTGTCTTGCGGTCAGCAATTTTATTGACCCTAAAAGCGGTGAACAGTGTCAACAACAGGATGAAACCGTTAAATGCAGTTAGGCAAAGAAAACAAATAGCTAAGATATTTTTAGCTTCTGGAAGCAACGGAGCTTGAAGTCGTTTTACTTGCATGATTACCCCCTGCGGAGGACGGCAATATTGGTAGCAGTGACAATTGCACTGCTGAAAATATCAACTAAGCCTTTAACGTTGGCAGAAATGCCGTTATAAAGTGCCATTCCTCCACCTCCAGCTATTAATACTGCCAAAATTGGTGCAAAAATACTTAAGAAAAACATAAATGCTACATCAGATGCCAACTCTGCACCAGACTTGACTAACACTACCGCTGCCAGTCCAACTAAAATGTTGTAGCCAAGTTGAACACCAAACAAGGAAATAAACCCAGTCAGCCATGCCCAAATAGGACGACCTTGTAATGGTAGTAAAGACAAACCCACCGCAATCGGTGCAAATAATGCTGTTAGCAGCAGCGCCGCTTCTAAAATATTGACGAAACCCCATTGCAAGGCATAGAGAATCAAGCGAATAATGGGAATTGCAGTATCTCGAAACACACTACCTGGATCAGTAGCAAACTGAACAGCAGTACCGATTTGCCCAGGTAAAGTTCTATTCCAGAGAAAACTAGCAAAATCTCGTAGTGGTTGTAGTGGAGACCTTGCTTCTTCTTCAGCTTTGGTAACAATTGCCTGTGCCTGGGCTTGCTTGGAGTCCCAGCATTCAACTAACTCTGTACCCACTTTTCCCTGACATTCGCTATAAAGGTTTTCTAGTTGTTGTCTGGCGATACTGCTAATTGTGACATTGGAAATAGCATCTCGAAATGTGAGTTCACCAACTTGCAATTGCAGAACATTTTGTACTTGGTTGTAAGCAAAACCTCGGATAAAGGTAATTGTGTTGGCCAAGACATTACCGTTGGCTCCCAAAAAAATCATAATCACGAGGGGCCAAACAAAGATAGCTGCTAATTCTGACCATGATTGCTTTTCAATGATCTCTTTGCCAGTGGTCAGGGCGACAAATAATATACTGGCAGCTCCCAAGGTAATGCCCAGTTTAATCAAGCCAATCCATAATGCTGAATTGAGTGAATCGAGAGTAACTAGCCAGACGCTGTTCCATGACTCAACTGTGGCGCGGGAAAGTTCTAAAGAACTGGAAATAATTTCTAGAGCATCAGATTCACCGCCAGTGATGGGGAGTGAATCCGCCATTAAATGTATCATTTATTCAAATTTATCGACTATCTCGACGTAAAATCAGGGTTTTGAAAAAATATCAACTGTCAGTTGGCTCATGTTTTGACATCTGCTCGAATTGGAGCAAACCTATTTTCTTGTTAGTAATTTGACAAGGCATATCCAAATCAGCAAACCGACAGTTATTGAGTAAGGATTAATACCGAGTCCCCCAATCACTGTTCACCGGTTCCAAGCTACTAATCAGCACCAAGGGTCATTCCACCAGGCATGATCAATAACCCCATTTGTTGAGTAGCAGCATTACCGGCGGCAATACTCTTACGACGATCTGCGGTATTGATAGCTGAAAGTTCCTTGGCTGTTTGAGCAGTTATAGTGTTAATTAATGCCCTGTCAATGCGGGCTTGCTGGGACTCTTGAAGCATCCGTTCTTTGACGCGACTGTTGAGGGCAGTTTGTTGGGATAGATTTTGTAAAATTTGTTGGGTGACATCTAGGTTTTGAGATTCCTCACCCAAGCTGACACTTGCTTGAGTATCTGATACTGTTGGCGAATTCAGAGAAGCAGGATACTAGCTGGTTAGTTCAGTGATGA
>NZ_CAWUDG010000040.1:0-23172 GCF_963920885.1 Anabaena sp. CCY 0017
GAGCTATGAGGCTTATAGAGTCTGTCTTGTAGCTGATTTTGTCCCCCCTTCAGCAATGTTACAGATACAGGTTCAGCTTTTGACTTGGATGCTTCTGCGTTTATGCTAGGAGCTAACGGAAAAATTCCTAATGAGAAATACTTTGTATTCTATAACAATTCACTATCACCAGACGGTTCTGTAAAACACGAGGGAGATAGCAAAACTGGAGAGGGTATAGGTGATGATGAAACCATTCAAATTGATTTAACTAAAGTTGATGCTTCAGTTGAAGAAATAATTTTCGTCGTTACTATCCATGAAGCAAATGAAAGAAAACAAAACTTTGGGCAAGTTAGAAACTCATTTATAAGAATTTATGATAATGCTACAGAAAAGCAAATTGCTAAGTATGAGTTAGATGAAGATGCATCTGCTGAAACGGCAATTGAATTTGGTAAGCTTTATCGAAAAGATGGAGAATGGAGATTTCAAGCTGTCGGGGCTGGCTATAAATCAGGGCTTCAAAGTTTTGTAGACCGATATGCTTCTTAGTAGTTATGTAATGATGTCTAAAATCTGAAAGTTTAAATGAATTCAACAGGGGTAACAATGATGATACCTCTTTTTTTATCACCTACCTAACGTAATCAAGATAGTTTAAGTTCAAAGGATATATACAACATGGAAATTGAATTAACGAAAGGTGGCAGATTAAATCTTTCTAAAGAAGCTCCTGATTTAAAGAAGGTAGCTATTGCCTTGGGTTGGCAAGTAAATAAAGTTGGGCAGACCTATGACATTGATACTTCAGTGTTTATGTTAAATGCAAATAGTCAAATACCTGATGAGAAATATTTTGTATTCTACAACAACCTTGAGTCTCTTGATGGTTCTGTAAAGCATTCAGGAAATAATGAGACAATTTATATTGACTTGACGAAAATTAATTCAATTATTGAGGAAATAATTTTTGTTGTCACTATCAACAAAGGTCAGGAAAAGAATCAAGATTTTAGCCAAATTGAAAATGCTTTCATCAAACTTTACAATCAAGAAACAAACAAATCTTTGGTTCGGTATAACTTGAGAGAAGCTTTTTCTCAAGAGACTGCTTTGGAATTCGGGAGACTGTATAAAAAAAGTGGCGACTGGAGGTTTCAAGCAGTAGGAGAAGGTTATAAGTCTGGGCTACAAAATTTTGTAGATAAATATATGTTAAAAATTAAACCAGAAGAAAAAACAGTAAATAAAACAAGAGATATTTCTAGAATAGAAGATACTAAGATTATTCAAAAATCCTACATTGATATTACAAAAAAAGCTGATATTAATTTACTAAAAACAAAAGTAGATATTGTTCTTAAAAAGAAAGGTATTAGTGATATTGTTGCAAGAATTGCTTTAGTTTTAGATATATCTGGCTCTATGAACAATCAATATAATTCTGGAGCAGTACAAGCTTTTCTTGAAAGAATAGTTCCAGTAGCTATTAGATTAGATAATGATGCAAAATTAGATGTTTGGTTTTTTGGCTCAACATTTAAAAGAACAAATGCTGTGAGTCAGAAGAATATTGATGATTACATTAAAAAAGAATCTGGTGAAATGAAGAGAGCTTTACTTGTTTTCAAAATGCCGTCTCTCATGCTGGAATTAGGTGGTGGAAACAATGAACCTCTTGTAATAAGAGATGTAATCAAAAAGTATACTCAAGAAGAGCCTAGTAAATTACCTACGTTAATTATATTTCTTAGTGACGGAGGTATTACCAATGAACAGGAAATCAAAAAAGCTATGATTGATGCCGCAAAATATCCTATATTTTGGCAATTTGTTGGAATAGCTGGTTTCAACTATGGTATTTTGGAAAGACTAAATACTATGAATGGTAGGCTTGTTGACAATGCTGATTTCTTTCATGTAGATGAACTACAAAAAGTCACTGATGAGCAATTATATGAAAAACTGCTAAATGAATTTCCTAATTGGATTAAGGAGGCAAAAACGAAAGGTATATTAAGCTAGAATCTGAGGCAGATATCGTCAGGGAATGCCTACCGCCTACCTATACAGCACTTCCTTCTGCTATGAGGTACACATAGCGGGCAAGATGCCCGCACCACAAGAGTTTTATCATTAATATCTGTACCTCATAACACCGGGAACTGCTGTATAAACAAGATGCTGATAAATGCCCCAATATTTCAGCTTTGGAAATTGCAGAGGCGATCGCACAATCTAAAAAAACTGGGGCTGTGGAGTGGCAAGCGAGAATTAAGGCGATTCTCACTTGTCAACTACTCCACATCGACCCCACTGGGAACCAACACGGCTAAGTCGATGACCTCAGTTAGCTTCTGTCCTGGCTTGCGGTTGTCATAGGGGTTAAGTTCATGCTTGGCGTTATGGTCATCCAGTCGTTGCTGGCATCCCTTGAGAATTTCTTTAACTGTGGCTGGCTTGCTCCCTGTAAGGCTTTGTATAGCAGTTTGATTAATATGCCATTTCTGGCTTTTCTCAGTGCAATTATTATTATGAGTTTCCAGTGCGGAGATCGCGCGTCTGGTTAATTCCTCAGCACGGTTGGGGTGAGTCTTGTAAACTCTGTTAGTTAGTAGGTCTTGAGTTGAAACTGTGGTCAAGTCGTCGTTAGACATTTTCGCCTTGCCTACGACAATAGCCGAGTAAGTCTGGCAGGATTTTCTAACAAACTCGGCTATTGATAATCCTGAGTGCGCGATCGCATCCTCTACCATTTTCTGGGTATCGCTGTCTAATTCTAGTTGGGAAATGTTCATAATTTTTACTGTGGCGACGGGTGCGGGTTCATCTTCTGCGGGTGCGGGTGCGGGAACTGTGCTTATATATCTCAGCGCGTAATGCTCGTAACGCTTAATATGTCCTTTCTGGGTATCTGTGAAGTAATGAGTTTGTGGCTTTTCTGCTGAGGGGTTTTCATCAATCTTGATTGTAGGGAATGCGTCCTCAACAGCTTTTCTCAATGCCGTCCGGGTGCGGGTTAAATTTCCATCGCTAACACGGCTTTTAGCATCTTCCCAATACTTAAGGGCAATTGCCTTAATCTCAGTTTCTGAAGTTAGCGATCGCAACTCAGCAACTAATTTTGGGGCAATCTCGGCTACTACTTTGCTGTAACTCATATAATTTACTCATCAAGTATGTTTATTATCCCTATACTAAACACCTTGCAAATGTTTTGTCAAGATATCTAGTATAGGGATTTAATTATATTCTGGTAATTGACTTTGGTTTAATTTCATAACGTTTATAACTGTCAATTGTCTTCTCATCATTGTCGATTAAAACCGTCTTGGCATAGTCTAGAAAATCAAAACCATCCCTACCAGCATTTACCACGCAAGCCCTAAAATATGCGGCTCTAAATTTGTGATAAGTGCGTTCATCTTCTGGGAAAATGTCAAACTGTTTGCAGTGTTGATTAAGTGTTTTCGAGAACCGTCTGTTTACCCGTTCAGGGTCTTCATTGCTATCAAAGCGTTTACCTTTGTCGCCTAACCACTGCAAGCCAAAAACCACTAAATCAGCATTAACCAAAGTGGGGATATCAAAAGCCACATCCCGAATAAACACAGCTTTATCAGCTATTTTCAGCTTTCTATCCTTGCCTTTGAGATGACCTTTAAACCTGACAGTATAATCATCGACACGCTCAAAATTAGCTGATAGATGAACTTCTGCCATTCTTCTACCAGTTACCAGCGCGATGGAACATGAGACATCAAGCCAGTTGGCATCATTACCATTTTTTATATCTGTAAGTGTATTGTGAGCAAATTTAAGTGAGTTTGTTAAATCAATTTCTATTCGGTTTTCAGGTTCACGCCTAACATCAACTTTTTGACGATAATCAGTATTCTGCTTTTCCTTATAACTGGCAAATTGATATGAAAGGGCATTCCCAAAATGAGTGATGATTGTGCAAACAGGGTGATATAAAGCAGCATCATTAAGCTGTGTTCTAGCAGCCGCTTTTAAACTTTTCTTGAGTGCGGTAATCTGCCTTAATGCAGTGCTATAAGTTTTTAATACCTCTGGTTTATCATCTGGGTAAGTAATCTTTAAATTCTTGGCTTCTATTGCGGCCAGCTTTTCCCATCCTGCCAAGTCGCCTGTACCTTTCTTGCGTTGATTCAGCTTGTATGGTGCGATCGCTTCAAACTTTGGCAGTAAATATTCTACTCTCTCATCTACGTATTTATTTTGTAATTCTTCGGAGTCCTTAAGCTGTCTACTCATTAGCGTATTCCTTGCTTTGTGTAACTTACTCAATAGTAAAGTAAACAAGGACTATATACAATAGCTTGTATATAGATAAATTAGTAGGTAAACTCAATCTATCATCAGTTATCCCCATACAAAATACCTTTACATCTATAAACAAGCTATTTATTACATAGAAGTAAGCGAAAGGGAACCGCGCTAACGACTCCCTTCAAACATCACTAAATTTTTTGAACTTATGACCACTTTAACAGCTTCTACCACAGCTACAACCACAAAGACACGTAACGACTACGCAGATGGACACTTTGATGCTGCTACCCATGCACCCGCAAAGCAAACCACTGGGGAATACTACAAGGGCTACTTGGATTACACAAAGGAAACAGGCAAAGCACCGTTCTAAGATGGACAAGTAAATTGCAATAATTTTTTGAGATACAGGCTAGGCATAATCCCTAGTCTGTTTTTTATTCCCAATATTCCCATAGACTTTTAGAAGATTATCAGCAAGCAAATGTGTAAAAATACCCCAGCTATTTACTAGGGTAAAAAAGTGATGTTTGTGAGTATTGAGGTGTAGTTTGTGATGATTAAGGTGTAGTTCGGGACAAGGAAATTGCTGTTTCAATCAAAAGCCAGTGAGTATTAAGGTGATGTTTGTGATGATTAAAGTGTAGTTAGGGACAAGCCATTTTGCTGGTTTTTATGGAACTGTACTCACTACAGTTCTATAATTTTATGGCTCAAAATGGTATCCCGTCATCATCTGGATCGTCTTCTTCAATCGGTTGATATTTGAGCCAAATTTCTCTATCAAAACTAGGATTGTCTACAGCCCTTGCAAAGCCTAAAGCTTCGATTTCCTCTTGTGCAAGGTAACTTAAGTCATGATGCCAATTTTCAATGCTGAAATTATCCGGCTGATAGTAGTAATGTCTTAAGACTTGGGGATGAGTCCCGTTAACCGTCAAACATTTTCTTTCATGGTTGTAGTTATAGGGAAGCATCACAGTTGTATTGGCGACGCGATCGCACTTGTAGAAATTCTGGCATCGGTTGACGCGATCGCTCACACTTACGCAAGCATCGATTAACCCCATAGGACAATTGCTCATAACTTACCCCTGTTTGAGTTAATTTTGGCGATTGCATCAACCGCCAAAATACAAACCTAGTCGCTGTAAGGGTTTTAGGCATCCATCAACCTTAAAATCAACCAATCAACCCACCCATCAACCTTGATCAACCTGTTCATTCTCTTCAATCCAATTAATCATTAAATCTTCCATAACTTGACTGAGTTCTGCTTCCTTGGCTTTACACAAAACTCTAAATTTCAAGGCTATTGGCTTTTTAATATACCCGCAAACTTGACTATATTCAGGCGATTTACTTTTACTGATACTCATTTAATATTAATTGGTTGACATTTTAACATTTTAACCCATCGGTTTACTCTTACTATGTTAGTGGGCTAGCATTTTAGTTAATTGACAGGCTAGCCAATCAAGTGTTAGTCTGTGGCTAGACAGGGTATGAACAGCTTACCGACACAAGCCGAACAAGTTCCCGGCATTGTCTACCCATAGCGACTAGACAGCACTGAGACAAATGTAGCTAGAAAATTATGTATACAGAATGTAAGCCAGAATACGAGACTACGGATATTGAAGTTACCAGCACGATCTATGAACCTGAGTTCACCAAAAATCAGATTGCTAGAGAATTGAATTGCTCAGTCAAAACTGTTGAGCGATACATAGTTTTTGGTTCAAACTTCATCCCAGAATTAACCAAATATATTGATGATTCAGGATTTTTAAACGGTAAACGAGTTTTAAGTTCTGACTTGGTATTTTTGGAGGAAATAAAGGATTTAAAAGGGCGTTTTAGTCCTCCCAGAGTAAACGAAATTCTCACCCGCAAATACTCACAAACCGAGAACTAAACAAATGACAACCGAACAAATCAAACAAATCCTAGTGGGTACATCGGTAACACTCAGAATGATTGCAGAAAATCCAGAGTACCAAAAAATTATCAAGTCTGAAACTTTCAACACTTCCAACGACTTAACACTGAGTGATGCTATCCAAGCAATTAACGAAATTTGGGACGGCATTGTGAACCATGAATATGAGCAAGCCCTAAACAAGGCTGAAGATTTGAGCGAACAGAATAACCCGTTTATCTAAGGACTAAAACACTATGCAATTACGCAACTACGCGAAAAAATACCAAATAGAGCTTACAGAAGTTACAGAAGCTTTACAGAGTAGCTTCCCTAATACTCAATGGCTAAAAACTTCTAACCTCAATGACTCCCATATTCAGTATCTAAACAGTGTTTTTGGCTCTCTACAATTACCACCCGCAGAAGAACGTCTACAACTGCCAGAAGCTAAAAACGAACTAGCACAGCGCGATTCTAAGGAGTTAGCACAGCACAATTCTAACGACTTAGCCGAACAGACAGAACAGCCAGAAATTAACCTAGACACAAACCGAGTAGAACAGCTTTTGAGTGCTGGTTTATCTGTTGAGAAAGTGCGAGTTAGTCAACTGCTAGATGACCATTACACAGACCTTAGTAATACGGTTGATAGTCACTACAACCGAGTAGAGCAAAAGCTTTTAACTCATCTCAAGACTAGCTACGAGGTTGTCAAAAATCATCAACCTAAAGAACGTGTAACTCATGACAGTTCTGAGTTTGACGCTATGCTGCAAGACTTAGAAAAAATTGGGGTAACTCTAGACTCCAAAAGCAAATAAAACAGATGTACTAGGGGTGATATTCAAGCCCCTAGACATCCTAAATACAATACTTACCAAGATTCTAAACTAATGGCGAACCCAACGCGAGAAGAGGCGACAGAGAAGCGCAAAACACAGCGCGATAGTAACGGACGTTTTACAGCTAAAAAGACTGTAGACGCGATAAACGAGACAGTACAAAGTGTTTCTAATGCAGTAGGACACGCTGTAAATTCTGCCCAATCAATTGCTAGCAATGTCAATAATATTCAGCAAACTGTTACACCACGCTCAAAACTCACTCAAACTGCCAGTAAAGAGAGTTTTAGTATTGCCGGAAATATTGCCAGTGAGTACGGTATTGCTGATATTAATCTGAAAGATTTACTTGGCAGTGAACCTTACAAAGCTGATGCCAATATACCGGAAATGACAGCAGCAGAAGCCAATGTAGAGAAGCTAAAAATACAGCGTCAAAATAACAGCTTATCTGTCAGAACTGCTAAGACTCAACAGGGTAGACAAGTAGTAAAACTGGCAACAGAACAGCGTCATTTAATAGGCGATGTGGTTGACTTTGCTACTGCTGCAATAGAAGTAGGTTCTAAAGTGCTGACTAATCAAATTAGTGAGACTAACTACTCTATACGTCAATCAAAACTAGAACAGACTGAGGAACAATTATCACAGCAGCAAATAGCCACCAATGGCACGGTTAACTTAACTGAAGGGCTGAGGGAAGAATGGAATCTAAAACTAGAACGTCAAGCCGCAAGGAATGACAGTTTAAGACTAGAAATTGAGGGACACATCAAGAATAACGAGATTAAACGCCAAGAGATAGAAGCCAGATTACTTGAAGCTTAATTACTACTTACACTCTGGCATCATGTAACGTTACTTGATGCCATTTTTCTTATTAATGATGGACTAAAGGACAATGCCAAAAATCAACTTTAAGAACGGGTCAAAACTGGTAACTGTAGCATCTTCATTAATGGCTGTAGCTTCTCTGTGGTCAGTATTTAGGGCTGAGGAGAATGTAAAACCGTTGGCTGTAAATATTCTGATAGCTTCTATCTCTATCGCTGCTACAAATCAATTAACGTCTAAAACTTATGAAGACTCAGCTAACAGTCAACTTGATGAAATTCTGAAGTTTACAGAGGGTAAATTTAACCAACTGGAAACAGAACGCAAGGCTACAAACAAGACTCTAGAAGAGTTACAACGGCTTTATGATGTTCGTAAACAAGAAGTTACAGACTATCAACAGCAGGTTGTTACTCTAGGCAATACGGTTAATTCTTACCAAACACAATGCGATTTACTAACCGCACAGTTACAGCATAAAGCGGACACATTAAAGAAAGTTTTGGAGGAAGATACAGACCAGTATTTTGAGAAATGTTCTGACCTGAAGATAATTTTCCATGATGAAATTAACCAAAGGATAGCTGAGGTTTGTAACCGAGTAGACAACAGCATTAAACGCAATCTTGCCAGTGATGACCATATCAGCATTCATCACCAGCTTAAACAGTTTGAATCCAAGCTAGAAGAATGCTTTAACGATTGCCAAGATTTACTGCAAGACATCCAAGATTTAGCAGCAGATGATATTGAAAACACACTGAAAATCTATTGTGATATTAACCAACAGCTAACACTCATTCAAGTAAAGTACAGGGGACTGCTAAATATTAACGAGCGTTTACTGTTGCATCAAGCCAGTAAATTTATTAAAGAGTGCAAATCTCAATCTGTCCCAATCACTAAAGCCCAATCCCTGATTAGAGAACAAAGCGACTACCAACGCCAACAGCTTGAAACAGTTTATTCTCGTGCCAATGACAATGATGCTGGCTTGAACGAGCTACGCAAGCAAATACAGGACTTACTCAACCAAGTAGAGCAAAAAAATCTTGAACTGGCTAACGCACGTAAGCCGATTAAATGGGGACTGGCCACAAGGGAAGATTTACGCTGTGGCAATATCATCATTAGCTATTTTGAGGCTATGGGGCTGATTCTCGATAGGGCAAAAGCTGACTATGAGACTTGGCAGGGTACTTTGAGTTTTCATATTGATAGAAATAATCGGGTAATTATCCCCAGTGAGCTAAACAGTCACTCTGAGAAGTTGCAACAGCTTACTCATACTTTGTCCCCAGTCTCTTTTAAATGGAATGCTGAGGAGGGATTAATGACAGCTTATTTACACTTGACACGTAAGCCAGTAAAGCAGTCTACCAGCGAAAGTGACATTAACAAACTTTGGAAAACTGCTGATAAATTCCCCAGCTTGGTAAAACATTGGTCACGGGTGCGGATCACTGGAGGTAGTGAAAGCGGTAAATCTCCCACTGCTGAAAACTTGGCTGTGTGTATTCTGGCTAATCGGTCAGGTGTGGCCAGAGTGTTTAATCCCCAGTTTGGCAGTCACAAGGATAGATGGACTATTCCCACGGCTGGACAAACTCACCAGGATTCTGTCAGCGCTATTTTAACAATGGCTGAGAATGTCAACAATAAAGTTAGGTATGATGAGTTTTCAATTTCAATTTTTGATGAAATTGACTCAAGCATGGTACAGGCTGATGAACCTAAAGCAGTAGGTCAGGCTATCAACACAATAATTAAACAAGCCAGTCACTCAGATTTTGGTGTTCTGTTTCTTGGTCAGAATGCCAACGTGAAAAATTACCCAGGAATGGATCGCAGTGATTGGAACTCAGCTATTAATCTTCACCTGGGGGCGAATTGCTACGACGCGATCGCCAACTCAAATCAGTTCACAACTGAGGAGCAAGCCAGATTAAAGGTGACGGCGGACAGACTAACCGAGTATTGTCAAGTCAAAAATGATGAATTAGGACTGGACAAATCAAATCCCCAAGCTTACCGTTTTGGGCTTGTGTTGGGTGACGGTAGACCGTATTTTATACAGTTGCCTGATTTTGGTTTGTACACTTATGACCAATTAACCCCAGTTGCTTGCCCTAAGTGCGGAAGCAATGAAACTATCAAAAATGGCAATAGTAAGCGAAAGTGCAAAGACTGTAATCACGTTTTTAAGGCTTGATTGCCAAGCGATCACACCCAGTAAATATAAATCCGATTGTTTCCGGCATTTGCAGATCAAGCGGATCGCGAGAAAATTTTAAAAACTGCCAACGCATGATTATGGACTTATAGTGTCCACGGCAGAAGTAATTAGTAAAAAGGACGTATGGTTCACTTAGCAGTAAGAAGAATGATTCTCAATAGTCTCATACTGACCAAGACAGAAAAATCAACGCAAAGGACGCTATGGTTCAATTAGTGGATGTAAGAGTAATGCTCTCATACTGAGCAAGACAGAAAAATCAACACAAAGGACGCTATGGTTCACTTAGTAAATGTAGGAGTAATGTGTCCATACTGCACATTCCAGAAAAATTAGCACAAAGGACGCTATGGTTCACTTAGCAGCAAGAGGACTAATTTACTCTCATACAGAGTAAGACAGAAAAATCAACACAAAGGACGCTATGGTTCACTTAGTAGATATGCGTAATAAGTACATTTTGTCAAAATTAGTACAAAAGGCGATGTGGTTTACTGAAAATTTGCGTTCATGCTAAGTATTTCAGAAAAACTACCAACGCACTCTCCTACTCTCCCTGCTCGCACATTCCGGAACAATTGACACAAAAGATGCTACTTTACGGGTACTAAATTGATTTTACTTAATCCCAAAATGTGCAAAATTCCGCGTTTTTCTAGTATAAAAAGGATCTTGACGGGTTAAATTAGTTGAAAAATCGCTAATTCATCGAATTAAGGGCTGGCGATCGCTCTATCTTGAGCTAACGTTGTATATAGTACAAAATCACTAGTTTTATTTAGTACCAATGCTAAAAGAAGCCAAAAAAAAGGCTTCATCCCCCCCTGACTAAAACACCGCCGGAAGATTGAAAGCCAATCAAATACTTTAATGTGCCTCAATCTTATCAAAATACCCGGATATTAAAAAAAAAAGTTAGGGGGATGCCCACACCATCAGGATCATCCCCTATGAACATAAATGTAACACATCAAGTTACAGTCCATCAACTTTATTTGATATATAGGCAAAATCGCCTTACTGACGCTCTAGAATTTCTTGAAAACCTGGGCTACTGCGGCGATACAGCGCTTTCAGTCCTTCGCTGGGTTGGGGGTGCGTTGTGAATAAGTTAACCCCACCCAAGCCAATAAATTTACAAAAGCCTTGCATAGCTTGCAGTTCAAGCCGTGGGATGGTTTATTTCTTGCATGAGAAGCACAACGGCTTTATTAGGTGCAATCGGTGTGATGTCGCATTACGTAGTGCGACCGATGAAGATTTAGAGGTTCTGGCTAACGTTCAACCTTGTCAGGAGTGCGATCAATGAGTAAAATCATACGCACATCAGGCGAATGTATCCTCTGCGGTAATAAAGAAAACGACTGCGGAACTAACGAGAACGGGGCTGTATTCTGCCTTGGCTATGCTGGCGCTCGAAAGGGTGAAAAGATAAATAATTATATTTGCACCAAAGAGCAAGGAACCGGACATACTGCTACGTTCATGCCTGACAACTCTGAGGAGTGGACAGAAGAACGACGGCGGGAATGGGAAGAGAAAAAAGCCAGAAGGAAAGCCCAGCAAGAAGAAATACGCCGCCGCCAAATATCTATCCAGTTGCCAGCAGCCAATAGAGACAAATATTATCGCCAAATCCTTAACCAGCTTAAATTGTCTGAGAGCGATCGCGCGTCACTAAGCAAACGTGGGTTAACTGATGCTGAGATAGATGATTCTCTGTTTAAGAGTGCTAGACCTTGGCAGAAGATTATAGGTACTTTCCCGGCTAATTTACCAGGAGTGCTGAGGGGCGACACGCTCAACGTGGGTAAGCCAGGGGTTATCTGTCCAGTGTTTAGCGTTGATGGTTTAATCGTTGGGTTAAAAGTTCGTAAGTCCGTAGGTGATGGCAGTAACCGCTATTTCTGGCTTACCTCTAAGACTACGAAAGACCCGGACGGATGCACCCCACACCTCAACGGTGAATTACCACTAGCCTTCTTTGCTGGCGATTCTAGCAGTGGGACTGCTTATGTTACTGAAGGGGTAGAGATTAAGCCTCGTATCCTTAGCCTACGCACTAACAGCATAGTTTTAGGTGGCGGTCGGTATTGGCAATCATCGCCCGTTCAAGCCGAGAGAGTAATTAACCGGCTTAAGTCATCTGGCATTAGTAAAATTGTGTTGTGTCCTGATGCCGGTGATGTACTGAATGATAAAGGCGTACCCCAAAAATGGATAGATGAAGCTAAATTTTTTGATTCACAAGGCTTTGAGATTGTTTTTGAATGGCACGGTCAAGTTACCAAAGAACACAGTGATATTGATGAATTAAATGATTATAGCCAGCTTAAATTCATTAACGTTGATGAATTTAAAAAACTCATTCAACCATCAAAATCCAAGCAGAAGCTAACGGAAGAGATAAGCCAAGACGCAATCGATGCGGGACAATTCCCCCCATCATGGCAGGATAAGGTTGCGACAGTTCAGAAAAAGCTGCACACTCTCACCCATGAGCCAGATATTCTCATCTCAGGCGATGAAAAATATCTCCCCGAAGATTTGATTTATAAATTCCCTACCAAAGGCGCTGTGCTGCTAAGTAGCTCGATGGGTTCGGGTAAGTCAGTTATGATCAATCGCGTAAAAAAATTACGTTGTGGCGGTTATTGGGAAGAAATTGTTAAGCCACCATCTCAGTTGTCGTTGATAAATGTTGAGCCGGAAATTGAGCGAGTTTACCACGAAAAAACAGGCGTGAAATTCATCTCAATCACTCCAAGAGTAGCATTGGGTAGGGGGCAAGCTATCGAGTGGGACATTACATGGATTGAAGATGGCGACTTAACAGAGAAGGAAAGCTACAACTATGAGGGTGAATTAATCCAAACTGCTACATTTTTAGAAACTGCTGATGGTATTGGCTTATGCTGGGATAGTTTACCAAAATTGATTGATCGTGATTGGTCTAATTCAGTTATTGTCATGGATGAACTTGAATTAGGACTAAGCCATGTTGCGACATCATCAACCTGCAAGGATAGACGACCCAAGATTTTATCTTTGCTACAAACCAAGCTTAAAGAGTGTCTTGATGGCAATGGCTTAGTTATTGGCGCTGATGCCAATCTAACTGATGTTTCCTACGATTATCTATCTGATATTTGCCCAGGACATAAGCCGTTTATCATCAAGAAAGATTACATTAGACCCGATGCCGACAAGTGGGATATTACCTTTTATTCTGGCAAAAGGGATGAGGTTCTATCTCAAATTGAAGACTGGGTAAGTGATAAAGATTGTGAACCCATTGCAGTTGCTACAGACAACCAAGCGGAAGCGGAAGCATTAGCAAACCATCTAATTAAAAAATACCCACACCTAGCAGCAAATCATAATGGGTTAATTAGAATTGATTCTAAAATAACTCAATCGGATTTTGGCAAAAGCTTTGTTAAACGTGCCAACGAAAAAATCCAAGAACATCAACCAAAAATATTAATTTATACACCATCATTAGGGGTTGGCTGTTCGCTGGATATTCCATACTTCAAATATGTTTATGGGATGTTTTTTGGCAACCTTGAACCGTCGCAATGTCGGCAAATGTTAGCACGGGTGAGACAACCAGTACCCAGGATTGTTTGGTGTGCAGAACGTGGTAAAGTTACCAATGGCGATGATTTTAATTCATTCTTGCCAGAAGCTATTAAGAAGCAAATATTTAATTACAACGACCTAACCGCACAAGTAATTGATATTGCTTTGCACCTTGCTAAACAGCAAGCTGAGGGCGATAGCGACGCAGAAATATTACCCAAGCTAATCGAAAACCTACAATCAATGATGGGGTCAGATGGTACTTGGAATAACCCACACATAGACCTATTCTGCAAGTTAAAAGCCCGTCGCAACTTTGCATTAAGTCAGCTATCATTGCAGCTACGTCAAGAGTTGATTGATGAGGGGCATATCATTAATGATTACGCCAGTGAAGAAAAAACTAACGCTGGGGACTGTGTGACGGAGGAGAAGACAGAGATTAAGCTCAATAAAGCCTTGAAGACCTCTAAATCTGATGATATCCCTCTGGAATTAGCTAAAGAAATCAACCGCAAGCCTAATCCCACAGATGAGGAGCAACACCAAGTTAGTAAAGCCTTTTTGAAGGATGAATTGCCAGAAATTGGTTTAACTCCTGAGTTCATTTACAAGGCAGTTTACAAGGATAATCGAAGATGGTTGAACGGCGTTAAGTTGTTTTGGATGACTCAGAATGTTAACGCAACTCAAGAAGCTGACAGAAAACACTGGAAGTACAAATTAAAACAGTTCTGTGATGGCGTGGCATACTTGCCAGATGTCCGCACATACAGCGCAAAGGTAGAGGCAATCAACAAAATTGGCTTGTTTGAAGCTATTCCCTTAGATGACTTTGAAACTGAATATCATGATGATTCTGAGGCTTTGAAAGAGTGGCTGAAAAAATCAGTTTTACCTCACAGAAAGTTACTCAAAGATGCTTTTAACATATCCGTAAATAAAAATACCCAAGCTATTAAATTCATCAATCAATTACTGAATAAAGTAGGCTTAAAATTGAAGCAAATCAGGAAATCTGGCGATGTTAAATATTATTCTCTGGATGCGGAACTGGCCACCGATGCCGATAGAGCGGAAGTATTGCGATCGCTAGACCTAAAACGCGAGATGCAATTAGCCGCACCAATGCCAGAACCTATGCCAGAACTAGAACCAGCACCAATGCCAGAACCATTCATAGCTGATGCTGATTTGATTGCTCCTTTGGTTGCCGAGCAAATGCTGAAATTATCAACCAGAGAGGAATTTGAGGAATTGGCAGAAACTATCACGCCAGAGCAAAAAGCGGCTGCGTGGAAGCTGATTCCTATTGAGCAAAGGCGACAAATTCAAGCATTATTCAGGGAGGATATTCAGAAACCCGAAACTGTGCCAGTTTCATCTCTGGAGTTAGAGCTACCGCCAACTGACCCTACTACCCTACTTCATCGCGTGGAAATGCTTCGCTCTGGTATAAAACAGGGCATAGACGCGATTAAAAATATCCTCAAGCCCTGGAATGAGATTTGGCGATGGGAGGCGGTTCTGGAATGGGAAGCGATCGCTGTGGATGAATTACTGAAAGTCGAGGATACAGCGCCGGGATTTTACCAGTTGTTATCTGAAGCGGTCTTACCTATGGAAGAGGTTATGTTTTGCGCGCAAAAATCCAAATCAATCGTAACTGAATCCTGATTAAGCTAGGATTGATTAAAGATTGATTTTCGCCGCAAATGCCCAAAAAACTAGGTGCTTTAGAGCTATCAGCCGCCCAAATGCTTGCAAATGGCGCAACAGAAAAGCAGGTCTTTTTGGCTTGCGATAAAAATCGCAGTTGGGTACAGGCTTTGAAGCGGCGGGATGATTTTCAGGAAGCTGTCAGCAGCTTTCAAGCCGAACTAGAGAGGGAAAAGCCGCAATCATCCCAAATACCTGCTAAAAGTGCCGCAGTGGGCAAAACAAAGGTTACTCACAAGGAAGGAATGACCGCAGATGACCACTTGCAGAAAATTCGAGACTTCCGCGATCGCTCCGAATCTATTGGTAATCGGTTCTTGGATGTCGCTGAGTCGATGTTGGCGCTTTGTGAGGAACGGTTAAGGCAAGCCAGCGCCGATGAAATAAATTTGTCTCGCTTACCTGGAGACGTTCGCAGTATTGCTGCGGCTGCTGATGCCGGGGTAAACCTGCTAGCGCAAAGCTTGGGCGTACAGAAAATAATGGAAATTGTCGGAAGAATGGAGCAAAAGAAATAATTTATTCAGCGATGGGCAAAGCCCCGCCGTTCGCGGAGCGTCTCGTAGAGAAGGCATCGCCACCCATCCCCAACCCAAGACATAAGCCCCAGTAATGGGGTTATTTTTATGGGAATGGCTATTCTAGCCTATGGGGTACTCTAAAACCTTTTACTGTAAGCCTTTTAGCCGTTGCGATGAAAAGTTTAATTTTGGGGAAGTTTCCAAAAATATCTGTGTGGGTGTTGAAATATTTCTATACCTATGCAGAAGTTCAATTATGCAGAAGTTCAAAACCTTCTCGGTGAGTTAAGTATTTTGTCCAGTGGCTTACTTGACATTTTATGATTGTCAAGTAAGACACTGGACAAGCCAAGATGGAAAACCAAGACACCGAACTGATTAAAATCGCTACTCTACAAGCCAGATACGGGTTAGAGTCAAGACAAGCTGTATACGACCGAATCAACGGACTGGACATAAAACCAGTGGCACGGGGTAAAATCACCCCACAGCAGTTAGAGCTACTGGACAAACTTGACAAGCATATCAGGGGTGGTGGTGCGATTGCTAATTTTCCGATTCAGCCTGAGTTTGAAGTACCCGCACTGGAAAAACTTGACAATCAACTAGACAAACTTGACAACGAACTTGACAACAGCGAAAACCTAACCGCTATCAGTCTTATGGCTGGTTTGGTTGAGAAAATGATGGGGTACATGGGGAACAAGCGATCTGCTTGCAGCAGCGCTTCGCTATCGCCCCTAGCAGAGTATGAGGAGTTAGAAAAAGCCGTAACACATAAGTGGATACTAAGTACAGGCAAGGTAAAAGAATTGATTGGTGTTACCCCAAGGGTGGGTAAAGATGAAATGACCTTTGTATGGGGTAGCTTCACTTTCACCAAAGCGGGAAAGCTGGGTAATCAGATGGGGTGGTTGGTTGGTAAAACTTAATAAAAGTGTGGTGGAAAAGTAATTGCTCAATCCTATTTAAGTTAATCGTGAAATAGTGTGTCCATTATCACTGAGATATTTTATTTTGAGTTTATAAATAGAAATAAGCGCATCTAAATTAGCAACCCTTTTTACCAGCATTTACCAAGTATGTCTTCAGAACAATTCCAAGCCGCACACAGCAGTATTGATCACCTTGGTACACAACTATTACAGTATCTTCAGGAAATTCGCCAAAGTCGTCTCAGTGAAGGTGATGATACACAAGGTTTGCAGAGTGTTGAGAATGACATCACTACAGCCTTAACCGCATTGAAACAACAAAAATATCAGGTTGCAGTTGTTGCAGCTATGAAAGCGGGTAAGAGTACCTTTCTCAACTCTATTATTGGTGTAGATGTTTTAGCTAGTGAAACCGCAGCTTGTACTATTTGTCGTACAGATGTACTACATATTCCTGCTGGTCAAGTTCCCAGACTGTTAGAGTACCAACAGGGAGAAAAAAAACCTGTTGTGATTGCGGAAGGTGACGAAGGAGAAATTCAGCAGAAATTTTTAGTTAGAACCCGTGAAATTAGAGAAACGGGAAATCCTGACAATACCATACGTTTTGAAATAGAACATTCCATTGAAGCCATTAGCGGAATTTCTTCGCTTGCGGGTTTTACCCTTGTTGACACACCAGGGCCGAATGAATGGGAATCTGCTCAATTTAACACAGTAGCACTCAAGCAAACTGCGTTAGAAGCGTTAAGAACCTGCAACGCAATTTTGTTTGTTTTAAATTACGCTTCCTACAAAGATAATGCTGTTGCTGAATTGTTTAAGGATGTAGTAGACAATCGCAAAGAGATTTTAGAATCTGAAAAAGGTAAGATTTACTTTATTCTCAACAAAATAGATCAGAAAACTGAAAAAGATAAAGATATTGAAGAAGTAATTCAAGATTTACAACGAGAATTATCTAACTTTGGTTTTCCTAATCCCATTATTTATCCTGCCAGTTCTAGACAAGGACTTTTAGCAAAATTAATTCAACAAGGAAAAGCAACTGAAAGTCAAAAAAAGGATTTTAAAAAATTCTTTAGTGCTAGATATGCAACTGAAAATGAAGATGGAGATCAAGTTATACCAGCACCTTGGAAAATTGCCGGAAAAGCTTTAATAGATAGTGGCATTCCTACTATTCAAGAAACAGTAATTGAAACTATCACTAAGAATGCAGGTTGGAACCTTTTAAATGATGCTTTAGCAAAAATAGATAAAGCTGCTAAATCACTTGAAGATACTCTCAACACAAAAATTAGTGGTTGGGAAATGGATGTTGCCGCTTTAAAGCACAAAATAGAAGAGTACAGAAAACGTTCTCATAATGCCAGGATTAAAGTAGAAGACGTAAAAAAGTCAGTAGATAGGCAAAAACAAATACTTGTAAGAGGTTTTAGTCAAGGTATTGATATATTTGCTAAAGGAACTAAAGCTGAAATTCAATATCAAATTGACCAAATAGCTGAATCAAAATCCACAAAATCATCTGGTACAAAACAAGTAAAAGCTAATACTTCACCACTCATAAAATCAGATCCCAATGTTGATTGGGGGGATCTTGGGGATATTATAGCCGATCTTGGTAGCGGTATTTTCGACTTTTTTGGTAAAGGCTTAGGCAATATTTTTAAGCTAGGTGTCAAAGGAGGTACATCTTTAATTCAATCTATTTCTAAATCTGTACCAGAAATTTTTGATTACTCTGATGATTTCATTGATGAAAGTCAGGAAAATTATGACCCATACATAATCAAAGTCCAAAATAAAAAGGATGCTAAAACAATTAGCAAAACTATCAATGAGTTTTGTAGTCCTCTAATTCAAAGTTTTTGGCTAGATACTCAAGATAGATTGGTTAGAGACGGTAATAATATTCGTGAAGAATTAGCTATCAAAATCCAAAGTGATATCCAACAAATATCAAATGAATTATCTGATTATTTGGGTGAAGTGCTGCAAGTCGAATTAAATGTTAACACCATTCAGTTCCCAAAATTTGAATTTAAGGGAATTGATGCCAACATTAAAAAACAACAAGAAGTCTTTAATAGGACAAAAAAAGAGAATAGAACAAAGTGCTGTTCTGATCAAACATATCAAGTTGATGTTCCATGTCAAGACAGGCAAGATTTCTATGAAATAGATTTACGCCAAACTGCACAGTTAATTAACTCGAAGATAGATGAACAAGTTTCGAGAAATCGAGAGTTGCTACAAAGAGTTATTGAAAAACAAATTGCAGATGATTTCAGAAAAGCAGAGCAACAAATCAATGACTATATCAAAAAATTTCAAGATGATTTTGATAGTCTGCTAAACGCACGAGAAACAAAAGAAGCAGAATCAGATAAAATTCTTAATACTTTGAATCTGCAAAAAAAGAACCTGAATAAATATCTGCACGAATTAAAGTCAATTCGTCAATCTCTCAACACTTGGAACCCCTAGTTTTTATGTGGGTTGGGTTGACACAAGGAAACCCAACACCAACAAATTTGATATTTTGGCGCAAGCGCCCGCCGTAGGCGATAGCTACGCTCTCTCCGAGACGCTACGCGAACGCCGAAGGCATCGCTAATCTTGTTTCAAATCCTGGGGTATAGAATCGGGTGTAGAAATGTCGTCATACCTTGGTTAGCCGAATTTGAAGCGATGCAATCGGCAAATTAAACACTGTTTAAAACGTTACTTGCGGTGATGCCATTCGGCTATCTCGGTTTTAGTTACTGACTAAAAATACTTTGTCCACTAGGTAACTTGACAAACCAACTTTGTCCAGTGTCTTACTTGACATTTTATGATTGTCAAGTAAGACACTGGACAAGTCAAGATGGACAACCAAGACACAGAACTGATTAAAATCGCTACTCTACAAGCCAGATACGGCTTAGAGTCGAGACAAGCGGTATAAATATTTGTAAATATATGTGTTTCTATTGTATAAATACTTACGCTGTTCCTGTGACAACAGTAACCAATATACCCACAACAGCTATTTTAGAGCCTGCCCAAAAAGAAGATATGCCCGTTTCAGGAGAGTGGAAATTTGCATGGCAAAAATTTTGGGATGAAATCGATTTTGAAAATCAAGGCATCGTCAAAATTACTTATGACGGGATTCTTTCGGGATTGATCAGATTTGCTGTTTATTCTAATGAAAATGGAGTCCCTTACCTTTTAGAGGTTCTACATCTAGAGTGTTTACCTCAAAACAAACGTTTAATAGAACCATTAGGTAGATGGTTGCTGTGGTATGTAGTACAAATTGGCTTAACGTTGTCTACAGTTTCTAAGGACGATCCCTTAATTCTACTTGACTCTGTTGAAGACGCTATAGAATATTATAGAGATGTAGTCCAAATGGAGCCACTAGGCTGGACTACCCTAGCTCCAGGAGAAGATGGTTATGCCTTTCAATTTACGCTCAACTGTGCCAAAGCGTTCTGTCAAACGCAAACTAATTGTTACGGTTATCCCACGAAAATTAAATCCTGAACAGGTTAGAGTTGGTTACAAAACCGAAATGAGCCATAAAGAGCGTCAAGAATGGCTCAAAACTAGACGCAAACGAATTGTTGTGGTTATCCCACGAAAATTAAATCCTGAACAGGTTAGAGTTGGTTATAAAACCGAAATGAGCCATAAAGAGCGTCAAGAATGGCTCAAAACTAGAACCTATTCACAGCATAAACCTGTCAATACCTTATAGTATTTTAAGCTCTGAGTAAGCCAGAATACATAAAAAATCGCTTTTATTACAAGGCGATTTTTTATGGCGCAACGCGAAAATGTGAGATCAAATTTTATATCTCAATTACCAGGGCTTATTCCCAATAAATCTGAGCAAAGAATGCTAATCTTGGTTCAAATCCTGGGGTATAGACTCCGGTGTAGAGATGTCGTCAAATCGGTATTTACCGACTTCAACAGCAGGTGACAGCATCGACAAAGCAGAAGCCGCCCCCAACACCTGCTGATCACTCACCTCTAAATATCTCTGTAACTGTTCTAAATTCCTATGCCCTGACAATTCCTGAATTACCCTTAACGGAATGCCAGCGTTGCTCATCTGGGTTAAGGCAGTACGCCGGAAGCTGTGCGTACTTACTCCGATAATTCCTACTTGTTCGCAAGCTTTTCTTAAAATCCGGGCTGCTGAGTCATGGCTGATATGTCCGTTGCTACGACCGGGAAACAGGTAAACATTCCCAGCTAGTCGGGAATAATCAGCCAATAGCCGCCGCAAGTCTTCAATCACTGGGATAGACCTTGTGGCCAGTTTGCCTTTAGTGTTGGCTTTTCTGATCACGAATTGCGATCGCACTTCACCCTTGGGGGTGTAGATGTCTTGAGTTTGCAGCGTTACACATTCCCGGATTCTACAGGCACTAAACAGGCAGACACCAAACAGCATTCTATCCCGGTCATTGTTCAAGCCGTGACTGAAGATTAACTGTATCTCTTGCTGTGTAATAACTTTGGCGCGTCCGTGCCTGTTGATTTTCATAACCGACTGTAGACCATGTGATCTACAGACTACAACGGTTGAGAACTGTTTGAGTTTTAATCTGACTATTAAAAATTTCCGAAACTTAGTCAAGGTAAATGCAGTTCAAAAAAAATCAGTTTTGGCGGAAAAACTTTCAAAAGTTTTTGGCGTAGTGTGCGGTAGCTTTTTTTTGATTTTAGAGATTTCAATCTTGGGGAGAAATTGGGAAATATTGGGAATGTTTGGGAGCCGTAGGGAATCACTGGGAAGATTTGGGAAATATTGGGAGTTTTGAACTTGATGAGAATTGAGTCAATAAACCTGCTGAATATTTTCTACTTTGGGAAATTTGGGGGAAGATTGAAAAACCGTTGGGAATTATTGGGAGAAATTGGGGAGACTTTTGGTTACTGTTGGGAAAAGTTGGAAGAAAGAGGGACACTAACTTTCTTCTACAAGTTTAAAAAGCAGAAATTATAGTTTTAGCTAAAACCAGAGATAATTGAGTGCCGAAACTCCTGAAAACTCGTAGATGAGTTTTTATTAGTATTATTTATTAATAAGCATATACAAAATGGTTATCCATCAATGAAGTAGCTAAAAAGTCAGGCATCAACCGCAAAATTTTTGTAAAGAGTGTGTAAATTCTAGCTTTGCTTCTACATATCTATTTTTTTTAGTGCAATACTAATGTAGTAATGAAGCCTGAGAAGGCAGTTACAGCAATGCCAATGCCTTGTATCGCTAAATTACTGCTAATTTTTTACTTGTAGAAAAGATAACAATAAATATGGAAGACAATGGAGCAGCAGGGGCAGGTGCAGTAGGTGCTACCGCAGGTGCAGTAGGTGCTACAGCCGGGACAATTGGTTTAGTTTCAGCATCCGGTAGCGTTGCGGGACTGAGTGCGGCAGGAATAACTTCTGGTTTAGCTGCGATTGGAGGAGGAACAATGGTAGGAGGTATTGTTGTTGCCGCCGCCGCACCAGTTGCCGCCGCCGCCGTAGTAGGTGGTCTTGCTTACTGGGCTTGGGCGCACGCAGTTAATGGGTCAAGACGCTAAAAAATACAGGGCTGTTTCATTCCCTAAAAATTTCATAAGGTCAAAAATTATTTGAGAGCGATCGCCACCCAACCCCAACCCAAACCACGACACAAGCCCCGCCACTGGGGTTATTTTTATGCAAATGTGTATTCTGTCGTGTGGGGTAGCAGTGGGGAATGCTGGGGATTGTGCGGCGGCGGTCATTAGCCATTAGTTATTGGTCATTGGCTACGCGGTAGCTAATTTGTTATAAAAATAACTGAGCAACATCTCATATAATTCTCGGTTTTGATAAAAATATTTTTTTCCAAGTGAATCGTCCAAACCCTTACCCGAACTGGAAAAACGTTGGGACAATCGATTTTAAACTGTTATATAAAATAAATCCATTGTCCCATATATAAATATACGCAAATATATAAAACCATGTATAAATAAAGCATTGCTGAAAGTGTGGGTCTTAGCCCTGGGAATGCTGGGGATATTGGCGGCGGCGATAACCTGGGGAGTGGGGAGAATTTGGAACTGTGGCGACTGGGGAAGTTGCGATCGCGTCCTGGGGAATATATCAATAAAAATTGATATGAAGATTGGGGAGGTTTCCAAAAATATCTGTTTGAGTGTTCAGGTGTTTCTATGCCTATACAAGCCGATGGGAATTGTACAGGGATGCGGGAATATTTTGGGGAAGTTGCGATTGCCTCCGGCACAGCGCTCCG